>JAICRN010000255.1 GCA_025937335.1 Microcoleus sp. TY_ISSM_2_bin.22 | reverse complement strand
GGTGCAGGAGAAACTTAAGATAAGCCAGCGCAGTAAATACAACAAAAATTGCCCCCGGGATTACCCAAATGAAGTAAAAAAAGCCCCCTAATTGCAGTGCCTCTCGCAAGTCGTTAATAATTAATATTTCGTGCAGACTCAAAATTTCATCTAAAGAAAAAAATACAAAGATGAACCCCAGCGCTTTCCAGTGCCCAAAATAGCGATCGCCCTGCTTCTTCTTAGCACTAGCAATAATACCTAGCAAAATCGCGCAAAACAGCAAAGTAAATGACGAGTACCACGAAGGATAATTTATTTCTCTGTCTAAGTTAAACAAACTAATCCAGCGTTCTTGATAGTTAAAACCGTAACGCAGAACTTGTACGATGCAACCAGCAACAGCAAAGAAGAGCACCCAAATGCTGAGAGAGAAAGCAACTCTCTTCGGCGAAACAGAAATAATGAATTTCATCAAGTTTTTGATAAACTAGAACAAGCAAAATCAAACTATAAAGTAAAAAGTTAAAAATGGCAATAGCGGCGCAATCCGCCACCTCGGATTTTTATCTACAAAAAATAACCAATCACTGACAATGCACCTTCAAATTGAAACCTTCACTGTCCGCAAGCGGTTTGCCCTTACCATCAGCCGCGGTACAACAGCCCAAAGTACGAATTTATGGGTAAAATTAGCACAAGAAGGAATCGAAGGTTGGGGAGAAGCATCGCCCTTTTCCACAGGTTCTCGGCCCCAAACTACCGAAATTCTGCTAGCCGCATTGCAGGAAGTTGCACCGCTGCTAGAAAAGTTTACTCCGTTCGATCGCCAAAAAATCGAACAAGTATTAACAGAGGTCAACTTACCCTCAGCCGCCCGCGCCGGCATCGACATGGCAATGCACGACTGGCTGGGCAAAAAAGCAGGCTTGCCGCTGTGGAAAATGTGGGGATTAGATCGATCGCGCATCGTCCCCACCTCCGTCACAATCGGCATTAATTCGCCCTCGGGTGCAAGAGAAAGAGTGCGCGATTGGTTTGGTAAAGATGCGACATATCCAGCAAGCATCAAATACCGCGCCGTTAAGGTTAAATTAGGAAATCCCGCAGGAATCGAAGCCGACAAAGCTATGTTAATAGCAGTGCTAGACGAAGCACCAGCTAACATTCAAATCAGTGTAGATGCTAACGGCGGTTGGAGTTTAAACAGCGCGATCGAAATGTGTCACTGGCTGGAAAAATACCCGATAAATTATGTAGAACAGCCCCTTTCACCCGTTGCCGATATGGATGAATTTTCAGAACTGTACCGTCAATCGCCATTGCCAATTTTTGCTGATGAAAGTTGCTTTAATAGTTCCGATATACCCAAGTTAGCGCACTGCGTCCACGGCATCAATATCAAAATGATGAAGTCAGGCGGATTGACCGAAGCAATGCGGATGATTCACACAGCAAAAGCCTGCAATTTGCAAGTAATGTTCGGCTGCTATTCAGATAGCGCGATCGCAAATACAGCAGCAGCACAACTTTCACCGCTAGCTGACTATTTGGATTTGGACAGTCACTTAAATTTATTAGACGATCCTTTCACCGGTGCGATCGTCGAAAATGGGTGTTTGCTGCCAAACGAGCGATCGGGATTGGGAGTGCGGCGAATTGACATTGTAGAATAAAAGTATTGCTCAAAATACATCGGGAGATAGTATGATACCAGTAGAATCAATAGGAGAGCAAATTAATAGAGAAGCCAAGCTTTTCTTTGAAGAACACAAGCCGCCGACTGATTTAATTTTTGATGATGGTGCAGAAATCGAAAGCAACCGCCACCGGATAGCTATGAACGTTTTAATCCGTTCCGTAGAACAAGGTTTAGCTAACCGGAACGATTTTTTTGTCTGTGGCAATATGTTTATTTATTACAGCGCTAAACAGATTCGGAATCAGGATTTCCGAGGCCCGGATTTTTTCGCTGTGTTGGGTGTTGACAGCAATCCTTCCCGACAAGGCTGGGTAGTTTGGGAAGAAAACGGACGTTACCCGGATGTCATTGTGGAACTGCTGTCGCCGTCAACAGCAAATCAGGATACAGGCAAAAAAAAGGATATTTACGAGCAGGTTTTTAGAACTCCTGATTACTTTGTTTTCGATCCTTTCGAGCCGAATTCTTTGCAAGGATGGCGTTTAGATGCCACCCTGCGTTATCAGCCGTTAGTGCCCGACGAGCGGGGTTGGCTGTGGTGCGAAACGTTAGGTTTTTGGTTGGGCACTTGGGAAGGAATTGTCGATCGAGAAACAGCGACTTGGGTGCGTTTTTTCGATGAATCTGGGAATTTAGTTTTGTTGCCGGAGGAAGCAGTTCAACAGCAAGCCGAAGCCGCTCAACAACAAGCCGAAGCCGCTCAACAACAAGCGGAACAGGAACGCCAGCGAGCCTCGCGACTAGAGGCCAGATTGCGAGAATTGGGAGAAGATCCGAATGATCTTACCCTGAACCCAAATCACAGCTAACACCCAATCGATTTTAGATTTTAGATTTTAGATTTTAGATTTTAAAGAGAATCTCAAATCTAAAATTGCCAGTTTCAAAAATGAACCAATGACTAAAAACTATCCGATCGAAAATGGCAAAGTTGCTATCTTGCTGCACGAGGGAATTCTCGGCGCTTCCGGCAAAACAGGCTTAGCTTGTTTGCGCTACAGCGAAGCACCAATTGTAGCAGTAATAGACCGCCAATGTGCCGGACAATCTTTACCTGAATTAACGGGCATTCCTCAACAAGTACCGATAGTTGCTTCCGTTGCAGAAGCACTGCAATTTGCACCGGATATTCTGCTAATTGGTATCGCTACTGCCGGCGGTGTTTTGCCTGCGGAATGGCTGCCAGAAATTAATCAAGCGGTAGCAGCAGGTTTGTCAGTTGTCAACGGTTTGCACGCGAAACTTGCACCTTTGATAACAGTTCCGTTAACCGAAAATCAATGGATTTGGGACGTGCGTCAGGAACCGAAATCTGTCGGTGCGATCGCCTCTGCCGCCGCAGCTAAATTAAGCTGCCGCCGCGTATTAACTGTCGGCACAGATATGAGTGTCGGCAAAATGTCTACCAGTCTGGAACTCAATCGCACTTGCTTGCAGCGGGGTTTGCGTTCCAAATTTTTGGCAACCGGACAAACGGGTTTAATGATCGGAAATCAAGGCCTTCCTTTGGATGCAGTGCGAGTTGATTTCGCCGCCGGTGCTGTCGAACAAATGACGATCGAATTGGGTTCTGAATGCGATATTCTGCACGTAGAAGGGCAAGGTTCGCTATTGCATCCGGGTTCGACGGCGACTCTGCCGCTGTTGCGGGGTTCGCAGCCAACTCACTTAATTTTAGCGCACCGAGCCGGACAAACTAACATTCGCCATCACCCGCACGTATCGATTCCCAAATTATCAAAAGTGGTTGAATTGTACGAAATAGTTGCCGCTGCTGCCGGTGCTTTTGCAGGGGGAAAAGTGAGCGCGATCGCCCTCAACACTCATCACTTAAACGAGTCAGAAGCGCTGTTAGCAATAGCTGAAGTTCAAGCAGAAACGGGATTGCCTTGTACCGACCCCGTAAGGTTTGGCGCGGAGGTTTTGTGGCAAGCGATCGATAGTTGATATTCTACAATACGTACCAACTAATAAATAACTAGATAAAACTATGACACAAAGCATTCAAGCAAAAACACTGACACTGCTAGATGTCGAAACAAAATTTAATTTTCAACTTTGTGAAGACGAGCAATTCTTCCGGGAGTGGATTGACGATTTACCGGAAATTAGCGATGACAAAAAGCGAGCGCTCGACAACGTAAAAGCAGGTTATATCAACAGTGTCAAGTACGCGATGCTGGAAGATACCGTAAAAATGGTGGTACTGGCTCCCTTGCTATTTTTAGCAGATTTCTATTTAACTCCCTTTCACATAGAGGCAGAAAAATCAGTAGAACTGACTATTGAAGATGAAGATACAATTGTCAGGGGTAGCATCGATGTCCTGCTATTGCTGAAATCTTTTTGGGTAGTTGCGATTGAAGCCAAACGCTCTCAATATTCCGTTGAAGCTGGGCTTCCTCAGTTACTATTTTATATGCTGAATGACCCAAGTCCAGAACAAGTAACATTTGGGCTTCTGACAAATGGCAGCAGCTTTCGATTTATCAAAATGACCAAACAAGGCACACCGCAGTATGCCGTCTCTAAACTTTTCGATATTGCGAATCCCGGAAACGAACTTTACGAAGTTTTTCGCATTTTGAAGCGGCTAGCGGGTATAATTTCCATTAACACCTCTTCTACTTAAATACACAATATGGAGCTAGATTGTGAAAATAACAATAAATTCAGTAAAGCTCACTTTGACTTTAAAAATTTGCCCCAACTCACCAACCCTTGGCGACAGCTAAATCTGCAAGGAGTAGCTTTAGGTTTGATTCGCTTGCCGGCTGGCGAGGGCTACACTTTTACTCACAGCCACGCACAACAAGAAGAAGTTTATATTGTAGTTGAAGGTAAGGGCCTGATGGTTGTAGATGGGGAACTATTGACTCTTGAGGGCGGCGATATTGTGAGAGTTTCTCCGGCAGCAAAGAGAGCATTAAAAGCTGCTGACAATACAGCTTTATTTGCGCTCTGTACTGGAGGATTGGCCGCAGGTTATCCCAAGCAACCCAACGCGCGCTATCTGATAGACGATGGAATTCCCGATTATGACGATGTTCCGCCTTGGTATGAGGGAAATCCCGAAATTGCCGAGAGAAATGCACGGTTAAAAGAAAGGATGTTGAAAGCCCAAGCCAAACGAGACAGCCAACAGGAATCATCATGAATGAAAGTTCTTTTTCGTTGCCGCCACAATGCGTCCTCCGCCCAGCCTCAGCTCAAGATATCAAATCAATTAGAAAGTTAGTTTGGAGCGCCAAACTCGATCCAACTCAGTTGCGCTGGGAGCAATTCTGGGTGATTGAATGCGAGGGAAAATTGGCAGCTTGCGGACAGTTGCGGAACTTTGCGGGCGCGCAAGAATTGGGCAGTTTGGTGGTGGCGAAAGATTGGCGCGATCGAGGTTTGGGAAGCTACCTCACAAAATATTTAATTCAACAAGCTACAGAACCGCTATATTTAGAATGTTTGGGAAAGCGACTCGCATCATTTTATACTCGCTTTGGCTTCGTAGAAGTTTCCGTACAAGAATTGCCGCAGTCGCTTAAATTCAAGTTCGGTTTGTCTCAATTAGCTAAAACTTTATTCAAAATTCCTGTAACAATTATGCAGTATCAAGCAGGTTGTCTATAATTATGACTTTTATGAATTTAAGATTCTGAATTTATGAATGGATTTTAAGTTCGACCTGTTCGATAATTGCGATTACAGGAGGCGATCGACATCTGCGTGAATCAGCGTCAATCCATTGTCATCTGCGACCGGAGCAATTCTCTTGTTGAGACCGCAGATGAGGGCAGATAAACACAGATTAACGCAGATGAATTAGATCTAATCCGGTGGCACGATTCGTAATTGTTGACTGTTGACTGGATTTTACGCCCGACGATGCTACTGGATTTGATATCAATCTCGATCGCCTATTGTCTATGCCTAAATAGGTAGGTACAAATCAATATCGCATGGGGAGGGTGGGTGAGTTGCCAAGTTTACTTGCTTGTATCACAGATCCGCTTACGGGCCCCTAATGGCTCACAGGTTGTCAGAAACCGGGTTTCTAGAGGTTTGGTGCGTAAGTTACGGACTAGATATTTATGGATATTCCGGATTGGGCGATCGAGACTGCGTAAATTCATAATTCACTGTTCGCGGTAGTCCACTTTGGTAAATTGGCACAGCTACCAGTCTGATATCTAGGCAAAAACCTTTGCAAAATCGTTGTTTGCGGCTTTTCCAGTGTCCTGTGCCAGTACCCGACTCGGAAAGTGGACTGGCGATCGCCCCAAAGATATTGGACTCCTGGCAAATTAGTAAGTGTAAAGCAAGTGAGTCACAACCCAATCAAAAAACTCAACCCAAAAATTCAACCCAAAAATTCAACATTTTCACAGCAGCAGTAATGCGGAATCAGACAATCTCTAATGTAGCTAACAACATCTACCCTTGAGGTAAATCCCACCAACGGCTCAACCATAAAATCCTTAATTCAATACCTCGGAATTACTGGATTTTGACTCCCCACAACCGCTTGTCAAACCCCCTCAACATTTCAAAAATTCTTTGCCTTTTATCCCGATATAACGACGGAAGACAAGAACAATGAAATATCAAGGCAATCAATCAATCTCAAGCGAGGAAATGCAGCCTTTCAATAGCATAAACAGACAATTACACATCCATATATTTTAACACCACAGGAGTAAATATCATGTTCAACGTAGTAAAAGCTTTCGGATCGATTTTCTCCACCCAAGGATACAGCACAGCTAACAATATGCTAATCAAAAACTACGTCAACACCAATTTTAACTACTTCAACGAAGAAGCAGTCGTCGATGAATCGATTTACCCGAATCAAACAGGTCGCGTCCGCTTTCAAGGTAGCTGGTGGCCGGCACGGTGCGATCGCCAAATCACCCTCACACCGGGAGACACGGTTTATGTCATCGGCGTTGACAACATCACTCTGTTAGTTTCCCTCGCTCCCGCAGACTAAATCAGAGCATGAGCGACCTGGTAATCAATTTCAACCAGGAAATGCTACTTTTCAAAGAGCATAAATAGGCGATAAAAATTCGATATATTTTAACACAAAAGGAGTCAACAAAATGTTTAACGTAGTAAAAGCTTTCGGTTCTATTTTTTCTGTTCACACCTACAGCACAGAAAACAATATCATAATGGATAACTACATCAACACCAATTTTAACTACTTCAACGAAGAAGCAGTCGTCGATGAATCGATTTACCCGAATCAAACAGGTCGCGTCCGCTTCCAAGGTAGCTGGTGGCCCGCACGGTGCGATCGCCAAATCACCCTCACACCGGGAGACACGGTTTATGTCATCGGCGTTGACAACATCACTCTGTTAGTTTCCCTCGCTCCTGCAGACTAAACTAGAAAGTAATCTCAACTTTTTCACTGTCAGAACCCCGACTGATTCAAGAAGTCGGGGTTCTGACTATTCTGTTTTTTAGTGGCAATTTGGCGATCGCTTTCACTCAACACCTGACGCAAGACAGCAATATCTGCCTCTGTTTATTTACCAGTAGAAATATGGCAGAGCGCGCTACAATAAAATGGCATTTTTGAGAGCTTGTTTGTTGAGGCGATCGTGGAGTTGAGATTCGCTACTTTCTCGGGTGACTGCTGCTTTTTCTGATGCCTTAGCGATCGGCGGTAGTGGTTCGAGGAGTTGGGCTTGAGCTTCCTGAATTGAAGGGTAATTTTCAGCCCAGGATGAAATCGCTTCTGAAAGGACATCGATCTCATCGGATAAGGGTTCAATTAGCTGGGCTAGTTCGGTTAATTGTTCGGCCGAGAACAGCGATCGCTGCTGAGTTAATAGTTCGATAAATGAGTCGATCTTTTGTTCGGGGAGTGACATCGATTCCCGTTGGATTTTGTTAATTGTTTGCCGAACAAATTCGAGAGACAAATCTAATAATTGTGCAATCGTCTCTAAATTAATTCCAAACGCTATCATTCGACGAATAGCTTCTAACTTCGCCTGCCGCTCACCTTCCTGCTTACCTTGTTCGAGTCCTTCTTCTAAGCCTTCTTGCTTGACTTCCTGGTAAAATCGAGTTTGTCTGAGTTCGCTTAAATTCAACATGGCGGCAATTTCCTCGCGGCTTTT
>JAICRN010000442.1 GCA_025937335.1 Microcoleus sp. TY_ISSM_2_bin.22 | reverse complement strand
AAACCGTTATAATCTTTTATTTTTAATTATTAATTATTCAGAAATAGCGCTCTGGCTGACTCTCTTGCTGAGCGTGAGCTGGCTGTTTTTTTGCTCGAAAATACAGACGGCGATCGCTCTGTATCCGCTGGAGTATCTGCCTTTTCCTCTGATAGTTTGGGCTGCCCTGCGGTTTCAACCGGCGGGAGCGATTTTTGCTTATTCGATCGTCTCTTGCATCGCGATTTGGGGAGCAGTGCAGGGAGGCGGCCCGTTTTTGGCCAAAAGCGATAATCTCAAACAGGCGGTTTTATTTTTACAAGCTTTTACCGGTACGATCGCCCTTGTGGCTCTGATGTTGGCCGCCGCCGTAGCAGAACGCCAGCAAGCGCTGGTGGAGGTGCGCCGCACGGCGGCCATGCTGCGCGATCGCGAAGCTAGTTTAGCCAACGCTCAGCGCATCGCTCAGTTGGGCAATTGGGATTTAAATTGCGCCGCCGTCACAGCAACTGACAACTGCCAAGAATCTGCAGAAGATCGTATATCCAATATCGAATTGCGGTGGTCGAACGAACTTTACCGCCTCTTGGGTTTTGCTCCGGGAACCGTCAAACCGACACCATCCGTTTTTTTGCAAGCCGTACATCCAGAAGACCGAGAATTGGTGGCGCGATCGCAGCGCCAAGCTATGTTTGAGCACAAACCCTATTGCATTAACTACCGAATTGTGCTGGCAGACGGCGGAGTGCGAACAGTCTGCGAACAGTCGGCAATTCAGTCAGGGGCGATCGCGGCCACAGTCCAAGACGTTACCGAACGCCACCGCGCGGAAACCGCTTTGCGGGCATCCTCCGATCGCGATCGCTTGCTCTCAGAAATGGCCCTGCGAATTCGCCACTCCCTCGACCTCCAAGAAATTCTCAACACTACTGTTGCCGAAGTCCGGCAATTTTTTAAGGCAGACCGCGCTTTCATCGGTATTATGGACGCGGACGGCGTAAATCTTCCTAGCCCGGTTTACGGTAAGGTTGTGGCCGAGTCTGTGGGAAGCCAATGCCGTTCTATTCTCGGGTGGGTGCTCGCTGATGAGAATCACCTCAAAAACTTGAGAACGTTTTATGCCACCAACCGCGTCCGAGCAGTCTCCGATACTGCTAGTGTTCCAATCACGGATGCAGTTGCCAAATACTATAGCGACTATCAAATTAGAGCGACGTTAAATGTGCCGATCGTCCTGGGCGATGAATTGTTCGGGATCTTGGCCGTCAACCAGTGCTCGGGGCCCCGCCAGTGGCAGGAATTTGAAATTGATTTGTTGGAAAAACTCGCTACCCAAGTGGCGATCGCTCTCCAGCAAGCCCAACTTTTGCAGCAGGTAAAAGCTCTCAATGCCAACTTGGAATCTCAAGTGGAGGAACGCACCCGCCAACTACAGCAAAAAATGCACGAGTTGCAAGAAAGCAACCGCCTGAAAGACCTATTTTTGCACGCAGTTTCTCACAATCTCCGCACTCCTGTTATGGGAATGTTAATACTGCTGAAAAATTTGCTCAACAAATCGCCCTCTGACTCTCTACAAGATGTTCCGGTTTCTCGATCGATTTTGCAGCGCATCGTTCAGGCCAGCGAACACCAGTTGACTATGGTTAATTCCCTGCTCGACGCTCACGCTAGCGAGGTGAAAGGTATTGTTCTCAATACTGTACCGCTGCATTTGCCGTCTTTAGCTTCAGCCATTGTTGCTAATTTAGATCCCGTGCTGGAAAAAAATCAAGCAACTTTAACTCAGGATATTCCGGCGGATTTGCCACAAGTCAATGCCGATCGCCAACACTTGCAGCGGGTGCTAGAAAATCTGCTAACAAATGCTATTAAACACAATCCTCCGGGAGTCAATATAACTTTTAAAGCTGAGTTAATTGAAGTTGAAAAAATGGTAAGTTATGAAGAAAATTCACAGGCTTTAACATCGCAAAATAATCCGCTTGCCCGCTGTATCGCTAACCGGATATCTGCTGGGGGCGATCGTCCTGGAATCTGTGAAACAACCCATAAAAATCAGGAAACCCTGGCCAAATTTCACCTCGACGGCAGTTGCAAAATGCCCCGCTATCAGGGTCAAATTGGCAATATCGGCAGCAAATTGCCCGGAGTCACCGTAAAAATGGTTCGCTGTACTGTAACTGATAATGGAGTGGGCATCAGCGCCAAACAGCGGGAGTCTCTGTTTGAACTTTACGTTCAAGACCCTAATAGCCGACAATTAACAGGGCTGGGTTTGGGATTGTACCTGTCCAAGCAAATTATCAAAGCTCACGGCGGCTCGATCGGCGTCGAAAGCACTCCCGGCGGTGGTTCGACTTTTTGGTTTTCGCTACCTGCTGTCAACTCGGACGAGCCCTCTTTGTCAATCTAAAATCTAAAATCTAAAATCTAAAATCTAAAATGGTATGAACTATTTGGGCAATGCAAAATCAGTTCAGGCATTAACGGTTTACGAGGTGTGGCGCGATCGCTTCCTCCGAGAGCGGCTGCGCCCTGCTGTCGGAATTGCCATCTTTTTTGCCTTCACAATAACGGTCTATTTTCTGGGCGAAAGATTCTTCGCTCGCCAGGAGTTTAAAAGTGTTTATTTGTACACTAGCGCTGCTGTAGAATTGGGTTTGTTGACCTGTTTTGTGTTGCAAAAAACCTCCTTCGGACAGCGCTATCCCGGTTTGCTATTTTTGGGTTTTTCGTGGTCGCTGACGGTGGTTGTACAGCTTGGGCTAGCTGTCGCACAAGCGGGGGAATTACCAATTTTTACCTGGATTTTAGCGTTTCTGATCCAAGCTACGCTGATGCCCGTCCGCTGGCGCCTCCACCTGATTTCTCAACTCGGCGTTTTATGTTGCCACGTCGGGATAAATTTGGTTTTAAATTTAAGTTTTGCTAAGTATACTCCTTTTAAGTTGACCGGGTTGTACTTATATTTGTTTTGGATTTGTTTGATTTGCGATTTGTCGGTTTATTGGTACGAATGCCTACAAAGGAAAGAGTTTAGTACCAGGCGCGAGTTGGAATCTGCTTACCAGCAGTTGGAGGCGGCGGAGGCGAAGTACCGCAGCATTTTTGAGAATGCCGACGAGGGGATTTTTCAAAGCACTCCCGATGGCCGTTATATTACTGCAAATCCAGCTTTGGCGCGGATTTACGGCTGCGATTCCCCGGAAGAAGTGACGGCAAAGTTTACTGATATCGAGCGGCAGTTGTATGTCGATCCGGCTCGCAGAAATGAGTTTTTGCGGGCGATCGAGGAAAGCGGCACAGTGTCGGATTTTGAGTCTCAAATTTACCGCTCAGACGGCAGTATTGTCTGGATTTCCGAGAAGGCACGGGCAGTAAGGGACAGGACTGGCTCCGTGCTTTATTATGAGGGTTTAATTGAGGATATCACGCAGCGCAAACAGGCACAAGAATCGCTGCGGCTGTTTATTCACGCTCTTTCTCACGACTTGCGAAACCCGGTGGCGGGAATGTTAATGGTGCTGAAAAATTGGCAGACTAAAACTGGGGATTCGATCGCAATTCCCCGTTCTGTTTTGGATCGGATGATTCAAGGTAGCGAGCAGCAATTGCGTTTGATAAATTCACTGTTGGAAGTTCACGCCGGGGAATTGCGCGGTTTGGTTTTGCACTGCGATGCTGTTAATTTGAGGGCGATAGTTGAAGCTGCTGCAACCGATTTGGAGCCTTTAATGAATGATAGTAAAGCTACTTTTAAAAATTTGGTTCCTGATGATTTGCCAGCCGTGAATGCTGACAAAACTCAGTTGTGGCGAGTGTTCTCTAATTTAATAGCTAATGCTTTGAAACACAATCTGCCGGGACTGAATTTAACGGTTTCGGCTAAAGTAATCGAGGCGGAAGAATTCATTATAAATCACAGCAAAGCGAAAGAGGATATCGATAAATTACCAATTATCAATACTTCGGCTACGCACTTAGGCTACGCTCAGCACCAGCTTAGTACAAGTTCCCAACTACCAATTACCAATCGCCAATCCCCAATCTCCAATTCCCCAAGTAGTATGATTCGCTGTACAGTTGAAGATGACGGGGTGGGAATATTGCCGGAACAGTGCGAACATCTTTTTGACCTTTACGTTAGGGGCGATCGATCCCGACACTCGGTTGGTTTGGGTTTGGGTCTCTATCTTTGTCGGCAAATTATTGGCGCTCACGGCGGGGAAATAGGGGTAATTAGCAGTGCCGGTGCTGGGGCAAGTTTTTGGTTTACTTTGCCACTGGCTGACAATTCCCGGTGATTTTTTGTCTGTTTAACTACATTTGATACTTTGGTTTTACGATCGCAGTTGGCGCAAGAGTGGCTCCCGAAAAATTAGTGGAGCGAACTCTTGATATTAATTTAAAACCGTGCTATGATTACCGCAATGTTTTTCATAAAAAAATCCCATATTCACATTTTATTTAGAAATAGCATTTAATCTAGAAAATCTATAAAACTAGATGAAAGACCTGCAATTTATGGTCCACAAAAGCTCAGAAAATACAGCTAAAGACGATGCAGCTAAGTACGACTCAGCTAAATATAACGAGCGGTCGTTCTCAACTTTAACTCGGGCGCTGCGTCTTTCCCAAGGTTACTTTTCTTTTGTTTTAGTCAACTGCAACTCGCTGGCTTTGCGGCAGCAAATAGTCGATCGGCTGCAAGCAAATTGTGCCGTGAAACCCCGGCAACTGTTTTTGCCCAAATCGGCGACAACTCTCTACGCGACAATCGCAGCAGAACTAGATGGCGAACAGCCTCCAGCTTTAATGCTCCTCGGTTTGGAATCAGTGGAGACGATCGATCGATTGCTCGTTTCTACCAACCTACTATGTAGCGAATTCAGCAAAAAATTTTCCTTTCCCCTCGTCTTTTGGGTGACGGATGAACTTCTGAGAAAAATCATTCGCACCGCCCCGGATTTATACAATCGGATGACGACAATTAGATTCATCAGTAATTAGTAATCAATCGATCGATGTTAGATTTTAGATTTTAGATTTTTATCAGTAAACAGTCAACGGATTTTAGATTTTTGATTTTGGATTTTTGATTTT
>JAICRN010000664.1 GCA_025937335.1 Microcoleus sp. TY_ISSM_2_bin.22 | reverse complement strand
TCGTTTCCCGGATACACGCTTTCCACCAAATAATCGGGAGTTGCCCCCAAATAGTCAGCTAAACTCAACTTCCAATCAAAGCGGTAATTGGGCGGCCGTCCTTTGACAAATACGTGATATCGAATCAACCGCCCGACTAAAGTATTGGTAGGATCGACTTTTCCTGTTTCCTTAGAAATGTAGTTATTTTCGATCGGCAAATCCGGCAATTTTTCATACACCAATTTCCACGCATCTTGCACCCTCACTTGCGGCGGCGCAGATTGTTGAGCCACCCGCTGCACGGACGCAGAGTCAGAACTCTTCTGCTGCGAAGGTTCCAAAGCCGACATACTCAATTCGCCCGATTCCAATACCCAACTCAAAAGCGTGAAAATCGCCACAATCAAAGTAACGAACAGAAAACTTAAGCCCTGCTTTAATTTATTCACAGTTTTGACACTTTCAAACATAGAATAATTTCATAATGTTACGGCGGTCGGAGTCATACTTTCTAATTTTATGAATTAGGAAAATCAACACTGTTGGCAGCCTCCCGATTTTGTAAAAAGCGTTTTTTAGGAGTGCGAGCTTCCGGCTCAGTTGCGTATATAAAATAAACCGAGTTTTTCGCGGAGGCGCGCCAGTCTAGTTTAAAAAAGTTTTGGGTTTTGAGTTGACAAAAATTGCTGGCAACTCTCCACTCAAAACCCAAAACTCCCGAAGTCTAGATATCTCCGATTATTTCCGGCTGAGTCAGTTCGTCCGACATCTCAAATATCGCCCGCATTACAGGTTTCATTTGATGGTCGTCCATATTGTCAAAATCTTCATAGCGACGGCGTTTTGCGCGGTTCGCCACCTGTACTGTAATCCGATAGCGGTTGGATGCAGCACCGATTAACTCTTCCGCCCGACGGGTTAGCTGAGTTGAATCGAAGGTTGGACGCTTAACCATGAGACTACCTACTTTATGTAATGTTACATTCTAGTTTAGTATGTCAAGATTCATAATTTATTAACTGAGTATCATTGCTTATGCAGGCAGCAACAGCCTATTCCTTTGGTCACTTGCATCGGGGAAATTCTCATCCCCTCAAATTGGTTGCTTTCGGTGACAGCTTAATCTACGGTTTCGGCGACGGTGTAGGCGGTGGCTGGGTAGAAAGACTGCGCCGACAGTGGATGTTACCGGAGAGTGCAGGACACGTTTTATACAATTTGGGCGTTCGGGGCGATCGCACCTATCAAGTCTCCCAGCGCCTGGAAAACGAGTTTCGCCACCGGGGCGAACTCAGAAACCGCGTCCCGGATGCGATTATTCTTTCCGTAGGCCTCAACGATTCGGCGAGAGTGCAGTCGCCTACCGGGCGCAACTACACTGAGATTGAACATTTTAAAACAGTTTTGGATAACTTATTAGACACTTCCAAACAACTTTGTCCGGTGATATTTGTCGGGATGGTACCGGTGGATGAAAGTAAAATGCCTTTTCAAAATTGTTTGTACTACAGTCATTCCGACCAATATCGGTATAAGGAAGCAACGAAATTAGCTTGTCAGTTGCGGGGAATTCCCTATTTAGATATTTTTGATAAATGGATAAATCGGGGCAGTGGTTGGTGGCGATCGCGCCTGATTGCTGACGGGCTGCATCCCAATGCAGCGGGGTATCAATCTTTATTTGAAGATGTGACAAGTTGGGAACCGCTAGCCTCCATTAGTCATTAGTCATTAATCAAATCGAGCGAGGGCGGGCACTCTTGGCACTGCCCCTACATAATACAGCTTCTGCATCCAGGACTGTATAAATTCAAGGTAGATAAGGGAGATAAGCAACATAAGGATTTTAAGGAATTTAAGCATTTTAAAATTCCCCAATCACCATAAAAATATTTATTTTAAAAGACCGTATCTTCCCCTCACGAAAAATAAAAATATTCAACAATGATTACATAAGTGAGGGAAAGAGCAAGTTCGGCAAGAATCAATCAGCCTATTAACAGCTTGCTTGTCCTCAATAAAAAACTTGTGTAAATTGGAGAATCAAAAATGTCTGTATTACATCGCATTAAATCCGGTACATCTGTTTTATTAACACTGGGAACAGTTGCCGGAACAGCAGCACCGATGCTAGCTCCCGCGCCTTCTTTTGCTCAGACAGCTTTTTCGGATGTTAATAATAACTACTGGGCAAAAGACTTTATTCAAGATTTGTCAGAAAGAGGAATTATCAAAGGATTTCCCGATGGCAGTTTTCGCCCGGATGCACCGGTAACGCGGGCTGAATTTGCGGCAATGGTGCGTTCTGTGAAAAAGGCAAAAACCCGCGCTGCTGTAAGGTTTGCCGATGTTCCGTCTAATTTTTGGGCAAGCGGGGCGATCGCCGAAGCTTACGAAATGGGATGGATGTCTGGCTATCCCGGCAATGTTTTCAGGCCGGCACAGCAGATTCCTCGCGTTCAAGTTGTAGTCGCTTTAAATAACGGAATGGGCTATCAGCCTACGTGCGATTTTCAAGATGTTCTCAGCTATTATAATGATGCTGGTGAGATTCAAAGTTATGCTGTCAAAAGCGTTGCTGCTGCTACTGAAAAAGAGTTGGTTGTCAGCTATCCCAATCCTAAATCTCTCAAACCGAACAAGTCAGCAACGCGAGCTGAAGTAGCTGCTTTTATCTATCAAACATTAGTGAGTACCAATCAAGCAAGAGCAATTAATTCTCCTTACATTGCCAAGATTGATGTTAGCGAGTCGGTTGCTGTGCAAATTCCCAGGGGGGTGACTATCCCCATCGAGTACACAAAAGGCAAGATTTTGCTCGGCCCTAATGACAAATCTCCGATTACGCTGACTGTAGCTGCGGATATCGCGGGTAATAACGGCCAAGTGCTGATACCGGAAGGCTCGAAAATTAGCGGCGAATTGCGATCGACTGCTTCGGGCGTTCAGTTTGTGGCTCAAGAATTAAGTATCCTCAACGGCAACAGAGTGCCTCTCAATGCCACTTCGCAACTGATTACTCGGAAAGAAACTGTTACTAAAGGCGTTAATGTTGGTAATCTGATTAAGAATACGGCGTTGGGTGCAGCAGCAGCGGCGGCGATCGCAGGTGTTACGGGCGATCGGGCGATCGCAACTGAAGAGGTGCTCGGCGGCGCGGGAATCGGGACTTTGATCGGGGTATTTTTAGGTCGAGATAAAGTCGATTTGTATGCT
>JAICRN010000637.1 GCA_025937335.1 Microcoleus sp. TY_ISSM_2_bin.22 | reverse complement strand
TCTAAAATCTAAAATCTAAAATCTAAAATCGATTGACTCGGTTGCGAAGCGGTGAAAAATCAAAAACTCGGATTTTTACCAAAAGTCTTTTCGAGAAGTTCGATCGCCCGCTACAATAAGTAAGAGCAGGCACCGCTTTTTGCAATGAATTCAGAATCAACTCTCGCTAGACTACAAGCTACACTTCCCGACGGAAAACTGCCTTCTAGCTACGGGGTATACTTCAAAAACACCCTAGTAGCCCTGTGTCACGCCCTAGAAGACCACATTTTGCAAACTAGCGGCGGGGACGATATCGAACTCAAACCCCTAGTTTTGGTGACGTTTCAGCAGGGTAAATGGTATTTACAGGAAGCAGATCGCTACTTAGATATTGCTAATGCCTCTCGGCGCGTTGTCATCGGTGCAGTAGCCGACAGCGGTTTCGCTACCCACAAAACGGGTCACTTAGAAAATGTATCTTTAATAAATCTCGATGAGATCGACCCCTTAATCCAAGAATGGAATTTAATCATCCTCGCCCCGACATACAAAGCAATGGTGCTTTGTCGCGAACTTTCAGACGAGGAATACTTGCCCCAGGGCAAGCCAGAAGTAGATACAGAACGAAAGTTCTACGGTTTGTGGTCGTTTGACCAGTCTTTGGTGTCGGCGGCAGCAGAAATTTTTATAGAACAGACGCGACATTACAACTCTCCCCTGGCCGACAGTTTGCTGGAAATGTACCGCGAAATCCAGGCAACCATTGGCCCGCCCTTGGCAGACATTAGCGGCGTGGTATCGCGGATAGTCACTTACCTGCAAAGTTCTCAGCAGCAAATGGTAGCAATTAACCGCCAAACCCGCGAGTTGTGGGAACTGGAAGGTCAAGCTTTGCGTATCAGCCGCAATTTGAACGCTAACAAACTTCAAGCTTTTCTGCGGATGGCCCAGCGCGTGGACGAACGCGATACCTCAAATCCTACAGCGTCTTTGCAGGTGGCGGCTTTGTCGGAAACTTTGGGTCAACTGCTGGATTTGCCGGCTTTGCAGTTGCGCAGGCTGCGGCTGGCCGGATTGCTATTTCGAGTCGGCTTAGTTTCGGCCCCGAATGAGGTGTTCGATCGCACTCCCGATGCTTTCGACCAAGCAACGCTATCATTTTGGCGCGATCGCAGTTTCATCGGTTCCCAACTGCTGCAAGCAATGCCAGAATTAGCACCAGTTGCGGAAATTGTCAAGCACAAACTCGAATATTGGGACGGCAGCGGCAGGCCAGAGGGTTTGCGAGGCGAATCGATACCCGTTGCTTCGCGGATTTTGGGGTTGGTCGCTTATTTTCAAGAATTGACTCAACCGCGCGGCGATCGTCCGGCTTTGAGTTTGAGCGAAGCTTTGGAAGAGTGCCGGCAACAGTGCGGCATTCGCTTCGATCCGGCTTTGGTGGAAACTCTCAGCAACGTCGTCAGGCTGGCAGAAATGGGTTTGATGGAGTTACCGAACCGCCCGAGCCAACTGCCGAATGTATGGTTGGAGGATTTGGGCGATCGAACGACCGCGGCCGCTCCGGCATTATAAAATAACTGGATGGGTAATGGGCGATCGGTAATTGGTAATTGGGAACTTGTACAGAGGGTAGCCGAAGTATCGGGCATTTAGGACTCGGGTACAAATCCTTTCCAACACTAGAAAAATCAGCTCTCTGTGCGCGGTGCGCACCCTACCGCTCTTGGTGGAAGTCCCAGCCTCTCTGTGCGCGGTGCGCACCCTACCGCTCTACTAATGACTAAAAACTCATGACTGATGACTAAAAACTAATGACTAATGACCTCGAAGCCATACGCAAAGGCAAAATTCTGATGTTGGCCGGCACTGATTTAGCCGGCGCAGACTTAGCGGGAGCCGATCTCGCGGGTGCTGACTTGTCTCAAGCCAACTTGAGTGGAGCTAATCTCGCCGGCGCTAACTTGCAGCGGGCCGTATTGCGAGCCAACCTCCGCGGCGCTGACTTGAGCGGCGCTGACTTGAGCGGCGCTGATTTTCGCAATGCCGATTTGCGGGGAGCTTCCTTCGCTAACGCTTTAGTCCGCCAGGCAAGTTTTGGGGGTGCTTTCTTGACAGGGGCTGCGATCGGCAATTTGGATTTGAGCGGTGTCGATTTTCGGGGTGCCGATTTGCGCGGCGCTGCTTTGGCTCGGGCAATTTTGCACTCTGCCGATTTGAGCAATGTCAATTTGTCCGGCGCTGATTTGTCGGGCTCTGACTTGGAAGAAGCGATCCTGAATGGAGCCGTACTGCGCGGCGCAAACCTGACGGGGGCTAATTTGCTTTGCGCCTCGATCGAACAAACCGTTTGGGATGGAGCGTTGCTCGATCGGGCCTGTCTCCAAGGCACCCCCCTGAGCAATTAAAAAATCAAAAATGTTGTTTTCCATGCACACCCAGAAAACAATCCGTGCTTATGATGTGAATAAGCACAAGCTATTTTAACATTTCTTAATAGGAGGTTATAATGGCGACTGTAGATGAGCAAACGAATAAATGGTAGCAGCTTTGTTTAGCGGTACATCCTTTCAAGGTCAAAGTGGCGATCGCCTTGTCAGTAAAGTAGCAGGAGCTGCGATCGCAGCCTTATTCAAGCGTTCTGAAAAGGCCGAAGCCAACATTCGAGTCGAACCAGTAGCTAAACTCTTGCAGGGAAGCATCGACGGTTTCGACTTCGTTGGCAAAGGTATGTTGATGTACAACGGCCTGCGCATAGAAGTGATGGAACTATACCTGCAAGCAGTCTCAATTGATTTTGGGGCGATTTTTGCAGGTCAAGTCAAATTGCGGCAGCCTACCCAGGCAAATATGCGAGTAGTTTTAAGTCGATCGGATTTAACCACCTCATTCAATACACCTTTTGTAGTTGAAAAACTCCAGAAGCTGAAGTACCAAGAGCAATCTCTGCACTTTCAAAACACTGAAGTCAGCTTCGGAGCCGACAAATCAATTCGGCTTCAGTCCGAAATTACCGTAGGCGATGCCAGCGAACCCGTCAACATAGATATTACAGCTCAGTTGCAAGTAGAAGACCGACGCAAAATCCAATTTGTCAGCGTTACTTACGGCGGTGACGGGCAAGCAGTAGACTTGGGTCAAGCTATAATTGCCCACGTAAATAACTTGCTAGACTTAGACAAATTTGCCTTAGAGGGCACTCAACTGCGAGTAGACCGCTGCCGAGTTCAGAACGACGAGCTGGTTTTCTACGGTTGGGCTGGTATCGAACAGTTCCCCAAAGGCAAGCGCTAAACCTCAGCCTGCTGAGGTTTAGCGCTTGCCCTCTAGTTCGGAAAAAGAGCATTTTTCAGCTAGCAAACAACCCGCACCGGCGGGTTTTGCTTTGGATTTTAGATGGGAGGAAAATCTCAAATCTCAAATC
>JAICRN010000620.1 GCA_025937335.1 Microcoleus sp. TY_ISSM_2_bin.22 | reverse complement strand
TGGCTCACACTCAGCGGGTGCTGAACTTCACGTTTGTGGTTAATCCTCAGCAAGTCAAGGGCGTTATGTCAAACGCGGTAGCATCGGAATTAATATTACCCACAGCCAGGACAGGGCAGTGCGTTGTCCCTACAATTAATCCGGGTAGAGAGGCGGCACTGCCCTGTCCTCTAGATAATTCGGGTGCAACAGGAAACGATATTAATGATAGTTTTCTCGGATCTAACGGCTGGGCGATCGCACCTTCCCATTCTGCCACTGGCAACGCGATGCTGCTGGCTAATCCGCACCTCCCCTGGTCAGACTTATTTCTCTGGTTTGAATCACAGCTAACAGCACCAGGGATCAACGCTTATGGGGCCTCGCTGGTTGGCATCCCGGTGCTGACAATTGCTTTCAATGACTCCCTCGGCTGGACTCACACTGTGAACCGGCATGATGGCTGGGATGCCTACGAACTGACGCTGGCAGATGGTGGCTACCGCTTAGACGGTAAAATCCAAGCCTTTGAAACAGAAGAACAAATCGTTGAAGTCAAGCAGGATGGCGGTTCTCGGCGCTCGGAACCCTTGACGGTGCGAAGTTCTATTTACGGGCCGGTTGTTGCCCAGAAAGAGGGTAAGGCTGTGGCGCTGCGCGTTGTTGGCCTCGATCGACCCTTAGCACTCGAGCAGTGGTGGAATATGGCGCGATCGCACAATTTAACTCAATTTGAGGCGGCGATCGCACCTTTGCAGATTCCCATGTTCACGGTGCTGTACGCAGATCGAGACGGACACATTATGCACCTGTTCAACGGTCAAGTTCCGATGCGGCCCGGCGGAGACTTTAAATACTGGCAGGGCGCGATCCCTGGCGACACGTCGAGTACCCTGTGGACGAAAATTCATCCCTATCAAGATTTGCCGCGCGCGATCGATCCCCCCAGCGGCTGGTTGCAAAATGCGAACGATCCACCTTGGACAACCACATTTCCGCAGGCGATCGATCCCGATGATTACCCACCCTATATGTCGTCTCGCGGCCCGATGTCTTTTCGAGCTCAGCGTTCTGCCAGGATGCTGATGGCAGATGAAAAAATCTCGTTTGAAGAAATGATTGAGTACAAGCACTCAACGCGCATGGAATTAGCCGATCGCTTGCTTGACGATCTGATCGCGGCTACCCAGCAGCAGGACAACAAATTAGCCCGCCGTGCCGTTGACGTGCTGGCTGTCTGGGATCGCAAGGCGGACGCGGATAGTCGCGGCGCGGTACTTTTTGCTGCTTGGGTTGAAGAGATGGGTTCCCCTATCTCGTTTGCTGTTCCTTGGAATGAAGACTTGCCAATGACTACGCCCGACGGTTTGGCAGATCCCGCTGCTGCTGTGAGGGCCCTTGTTGCTGCTGCCACCAAGGTAGAAGCTGCTTATGGAGCGCTGGACGTGCGTTGGGGAGATGTTTTCCGGTTGCGCTACAGCACTACGGATTTGCCGGCAAGTGGAGGGCCTAGCAACTTGGGTATTTTTCGGCAACTCAGTTTTGCTCCCACCCAAGATAGTCGGTTTCGAGCTGTTGAAGGAGATAGTTATGTGGCGGCGGTGGAGTTTTCCAATCCAGTACGGGCAATGGTACTCACCAGCTACGGCAACTCGACGATGGTTGGTTCACCGCAAGGTGGCAATCAGTTGCAGCTATTGGCGAGTCAACGTTTGCGACCGGTTTGGCGATCGCGCACAGAAATTGAATCTCACTTAGCAAAACGCGAGGTGTTTTCTGGGTCGGATCGAGCCGTTCAAAGTATCAATAATGCACCGTGAGGTACTTATGAAATTGCGCCAGATCGCCTTAGTTTTGCACCGCTATGTAGGTGTGATGGTGGGACTTCTGCTAGCGATCGTCAGCTTAACTGGCAGTTCGTTGGTTTTCTGGAAAGAAATCAACGTTTTCCTCAATCCCCAGATGTTCCAAGTTATCCCGCAGGGCGATCGAGTATCTGTACAGTTTGCGATCGATACAATCCGCTCAGCTTATCCCCATTGGCAGCTCAATTTCCTCGAGCTACCTCGCGCTTTAGATAGTGTCTATACAGCGAGAATGCTCTTAAACAGCAGCGACTTTGCCTACGTCTATCTCAACCCTTACACGGGAGAAGTTCTGGGTTTTCAGCAGTGGGGACGGACTGTTATGAGTTTCATTTATAACTTCCATGTCAGCCTTTTGGGAGGCAAAACCGGCGAAACAGTTGTTGGTATTTGCGGACTGCTGTTGCTGCTGCTGAGTGTAACTGGAATCATTTTGTGGCCTGGTTGGAAAAAGCTGGTGGCCGGCTTCGCAATCCGGTGGCGTTCTGCGCCTCAGCTAATTAACTACGATCTTCACAAAGTCGGGGGGATTTTATCTTGTGTATTTCTGATTGCGATCGCCACCACCGGCACAGCCATGATTTTTCCCGCCCAGTTTAAGGGCGTGATTTACCCGCTCGCCGGCACGCCAAAAACCCCCGAATTAACATCAACTACGGTGGCAAATTTGCCGCCAGTTACAGCAGATATTATTTTACAAAAAGCGGACTTGGCGTTACCAGGAAAAACCATTTACATTACCTTTCCCAGCAAACCGCAGGGGACATTCGCAGTGCGTAAAAAACTGGTCGGAGACATCCACCCGAACGGTAGCAGCAACGTTTATCTCGATCGGTACAGCGGTGAAGTTTTGCGGGTAGAAAATGGTTTTACAGCACCTGTGGCATCCCAGATTATAAATTTGTTGTTCCCGGTACATATCGGTGCTTTCGGCGGGTTGCCAACACGCATCCTCTACGTTTTCATCGGGTTGACGCCGACATTGCTATCAATCACTGGTCTCGTACTCTGGCGCAGGCGACAGTGGAGATTAGCTCAGCGGCGGGAAGCAAGCCGACAAATTACCGCCACAGTAGCTGAACCTCAAAAATTTTATCCGATCGCAGAATGGCCTTGGTTTTGAGAATAGTTTCTGAGGATTAAAGTGAAAAGTATAATTTTTCCATGACTTATATCAAATCCGTTAACATCGGAATTATTATCTCTCTCTTCTCTTTCTCTGTGTCCTCTGTGCCCTCTGTGGTTTAATCATTCCAAATATAACCGGAATTGATATTACGCAAAGAAACCGGGTTTCTTAGAAAAATTGTTAATCTCTCAACTAAAAATCTACGAAAAACCCCAGTTTCTAGTCTAGACCTGCGTAAGTCATATTTCCGTTCGCAGTTACTATTTTTATACCAAATAAATAGTGTTTCTGTGAAACAAAGTGAAACCCAACATCAGAACTGTAACACTTTTTTCATTAATTCCAAATTACCAAGCACCCAATTTATTTGCCTCAATATAACTAAAAAATAATGTTCCAAAAAATTCGTTCAAATAGCCTCCGAACTTTCCTGCTGATCTGGAGCGGTCAAACCGTTTCTCTAATTGGCTCTAGCATGACAGGCTTCGCTTTTACTATTTGGGTATGGGAACTCACGGGTCAGGCAACAGCATTAGCCTTATTTGGTTTCTTTGCACAAATGCCACAATTATTGACGACTCCCTTTATGGGGGTAATTGTAGATCGCTGGAATCGTAAATTA
>JAICRN010000560.1 GCA_025937335.1 Microcoleus sp. TY_ISSM_2_bin.22 | reverse complement strand
GCAGTGCCGTGTCCCTACAATTAATCGCGGTAGGGACACGGCACTGCCGTGTCCTCTATATAATTCTAAAGAGGAAGTTTCCATTTCTGCCATTGAAAAAGATACTGATAGCATCCTTAATAATTATTCGGATTCAGTTATGTCTTTGCCAGATTTCAGCGCCGAACTTTCGGGGATATCTGTTCGCAGCGGCAACCTCACGGTAAACGTTGCCCCTTGTCCCTCACCCGCACTTGTTGCACTAACAGTACCGCCGTGGAGCTCTACTAAATGACGGACTATCGAAAGTCCTAGCCCTAATCCAGCCTCTCTGCGAGAGTAACTGCTATCCGCCTGACGGAAGCGATCGAACACATAGGGGAGAAAATCAGGGTGAATCCCCTTACCAGTATCGCTAACTTGGATTTGAGCCATGCCATCAATGTAGTCTAATGCGATGTCAATTCTGCCTCCGGCTGGGGTGAATTTAATCGCGTTTGAAAGTAGATTCCACAGCACCTGTTGCAAGCGACTTGGATCGCCCAAAATCTTTGGTTTTAAAGGACTTAGCCTGCATTCAACTTGAATATTTTTGGCTTCTGCTGCCAAACTAACCACCGCGAGCGCATTTTCAAGCAGTGGATTCAGCTCAATTTCAGAAGCGTTGAGCCGAAATTGGCCTGTGCTAATCCGCGAAACGTCTAAGATGTCATCAATGAGCTGGTTTTGTGCTTTGGCGCTGCGCTCGATCGTTTTTAGCGCCTCCTCGGTTTTAGCCTCGTCAAATTTTCGCAGGCGCAGCAACTGTGCCCAGCCAATCATCGCATTGAGCGGCGTCCGCAGTTCGTGAGAGAGGACGGACAAAAACTCATCTTTGATGCGGTTGGCCTCCTCAGCAGCCGCACGAGCCGCTTGTTCTTGCATCCGGAGGCGGCGTTCTGTCTCGAACAGTTTTTGCTCGGTGATATCCTCGATCGCCAACAGAATCATCTTTGTATCGCCCATGGGAGGCATTTTGCGGGCATTGAGCCGCATTATTTTATGCCCGATCTGCTCAAAGTCATGCTCGACCTCAAAATCTTTAAACTCGGGATTTCCTGCCAGAATTTCTTTTAGCAGCGATCGCAACTTGGGAATATTCCACTGTCCGTTACCGAGATCGAAGATCGAGCGGTGCTCAGTTTGGCTCGGCATCACCTGAAACGTCTCGTAGAAAGAACGGTTGGCAGTGATCGCCTGCAGGTTGAGATCTAACACTAGCAACGGTTCCCGCACGGTTTCCACGATCGTTTCGGCATAATTTTTCGCTTCCATCAACTGCTGGGCGCTGAGTTTGAGCTCGTTGATATCGACCAACATCACCACAGCCCCATCAATCTTGTGGTCGATCGTCCGATAGGGTCGAATCCGCAGATCGTACCAACGACCGTCTCGATCTTGAACCTCCTGAACTTTCAAATTGAGCGTGCGGATCACCTCTAAAATCATTAGCTCTAAGTCTGGCACTATCAACTTGTGAGTAATGTCGCTCAAAGACCGCCCGACATCGGTAGAAATCAAGTTGAAGATGCCTTCGATTGCCGGAGTAAAACGGCGGATTCGCAGGTCGCCTCCCAGCATCAGAATCGGAATATTGATGCTGCTGAGCAGATTCTGTAAATCGTTGCTCACCTGAGTCGATTCAATATTGCGCCGCTGCAATTCGTCATTAATCGTGTTCAGTTCTTCATTGGTTGCCTGAATCTCTTCTTTTGCGGTTTCGAGTTCCTCATTTGTACTTTGCAACTCTTCGTTGCTCGACAAAATCTCCTCGTTGGCTGCTCTCAAATCTTGGTTAGCGGCTTGATGCTCTTGGACGATCGATTGCAGGTGCTCTTTTATGTTTTTGAGTTCTTGTTGCAGCCTCCCAATCTCCAAACTTTCACCCTCTAAAGGCTCGGAGTTAACTCTACCATCGTTTGCAGCAAGCGTTGCAGGGCTCGGCAGCTCGTCTTGAAACAAAACTAAAAAATAGTTTTTTGCCACTGCGCCTACTGGGAATGGAATCACATTAATTTTGACCTGGCGGATGCGATCGCCTTCTCTAATTTGCAAGCCAGTATGTTCGATCGGCAACTGCTGTTGTGAGGCTTGTTTAATTGCAGTCCGCAGTTCGACGCGCAATCCTTCTTTTGCCATTTTCAGCAGGTTAAAGCTAGCCCTACCGGGAGACGGTTCGAGGTACGCACTCGTCTGTCCTCGAAATTGCAGAATCTCGCTAGCTGCATTAATCACAACGCCGACAGGGGCATAGTGATTCAAAACAATGCGATCGGCCTGTTTCTCTATTTCGATTTCGTTTAAGCTTTCCGTCAGCAGCGGTAGAGGGTGGATAGCTGTCACAGAATAGTTGCTAGCAGTTAAATCCATGCTAAGCCAATGCGACAACTGTTTTTTAGTATAAATTTTGTTCTTTTTGTCGAATAGCGCAAACATTTCAGAAAAGTCACCAACCGTTTCCGAAGTACCTAACATCAAAAAACCCGCGGGCCGAAGCCCGTAGTGGAACATGGGCAGCAGTTTTTTTTGCAGCGGGGCTCCGAGATAGATCAGCACGTTCCGACAGGTAATCAAATCCATCCGAGAAAACGGCGGATCGCCGATCAGGTTTTGTCTGGCAAAGACGCAGATTTCGCGCACGGGCTTAGCGATTTGGTATCCGCCCTCGACTTGGACAAAGAACCGATACAGGCGTTCGGGTGAAATATGCGCGACTTGGGCCGGGGTATAAAAGCCACTGCGGGCCTGGGCGATCGCACTTTCGCTGATGTCTGTCGCATAAATCTGAATCGGCAGGTTAGTAGATCGAGCCGCTAAGAATTCTAGCAAGCAGATGGCGATCGAGTAAGCTTCTTCGCCGGTTGAACAGCCGGCTATCCAAATTCGGATCGGTATTTTTGAGGATTTATCTTTGACGATTTCGGGAAAAACGTTGCTGCTTAAGGCATCAAAGCTTTCGGGATCGCGGAAAAAGCTGGTGACGTGAATTAAGACATCGTGGTACAGCGCCGTTACTTCTGTCGGGGTGTTTTTGAGATATGCGGCATAATCCTCGATCCGTTCCTGCTTGTACAGCAACATCCGCCGATGAATCCGCCGCTTCAAGGTGGTTTGTTTGTAGTGAGTAAAGTCAACTCCTGTAGCCGCCCGCACCAAACTGTAGATCGCGGCGATCGCATCTTTATTTTCGCTCGCATCTTCGCTGGCGGCCGATTCTGTCGCAGGCCGATCGGCAATGTAGGGATGACGGCCGATCTCGGCTATTTTCTGGGCTATTTTTTCCGGTGTCAAGATAAAGTCTACCTGACCCGTAGCCACCGCAGTGTTCGGCATACTGCTGACTTGTGCCGATCCTTCACATTGGGCAAAAGTAACACCGCCTGCGACCTTAATCGCTTTTAACCCTTGGGCACCGTCGCCGTCGCCCCCGGACAAAACGACGCCGATGGCTTGCTTCCCGCGTTCTTCGGCGAGGGACAACAGAAAAGTATCGACGGACATAAATGCCCCGCGTCCTCTGCCGCGAGGTGTTAGCTTCAGCACCCCTCGATCGATGGTCATGCTGACATTCGGGGGGATCACGTAGACCTGATTCGGTGCTACTTGCATCCCATCTGCCACCTCATGCACTGGCATCTGGGTCGATTGAGCCAGAATTAGACTCAACATACTTTCCTGAGTCGGCAACATATGCTGAATTATTACAAACGCCATACCAGTATCGATCGGCAAATGGCTGAGTAATTTGGTAAATGCTTCTAATCCACCTGCTGACGCTCCTATCCCGACGACTGGAAATAATTCGTTTTGATTGTTTTGTTGCTTTCCTTCCGCCTCAATATCAGCTTGAGGTGGAGATTTCTTGGAAGACTTTTTAGAAGTCATTTTTTATACTAGATATTTGGCTGGCTGCGTATAATAGTATTTTTATTATTGCGCTGTATATTACCATAAACTGAAAAATCAGTCATCTACCTATCGAGATATCTAAGCGAATTCAGTGCGATCGAGAAATTTTAAAATCATTATTTTGGAGTTCCCCTTTTCATCAGGGAGGACAAGAGTGAGAGTTGAAATCCCTCAAAAATTTCACTAATTTTACTGTTTAAATT
>JAICRN010000525.1 GCA_025937335.1 Microcoleus sp. TY_ISSM_2_bin.22 | reverse complement strand
TGTCGCTCATTCCTGCCGCGATACCCAGTTGGTTTTCCGCCACGTCGTAGGAACGTCCTTCAAAACGAATGTGAACCATTACCGATACCTCCTAGAGCAATTTTGGATTTTGGATTGGTAGCTTATCTGCTCTCGACTTTGGCTTTTTGTGAGACGCGGGCAAATTGCCAGTATCGGTAAAGATCCACGAAATCTGATAATCTTTACTGAAAGAAGCGCCGTTCTAAATGATAAGCTTGTTTAATTTTGCGGATTTCCTCAGCCTTTTTGGTTGATTCAAATTTGGCAGAGCTTGTCTGTTCTGAATCCGCATGAAATTCGTTGAAATTAGACTGATTTCGTACAACATCTGACTCTGGCCGAGTCAGTTTGTAACCGAACAGTCTCGTATAAAGTAACAACATGACCATCGAGTCTATATTACAAGACTTTCAAATTGATGTTCGTTGAAATTTTGAGCAATATTTAGTTGTCAAGGTTCAGAATTTGCACGAAAAATACAGGTTTTTGCTTGTCCTGCGCTTT
Source organism: Microcoleus sp. TY_ISSM_2_bin.22 (assembly GCA_025937335.1). Lineage (GTDB taxonomy): Bacteria > Cyanobacteriota > Cyanobacteriia > Cyanobacteriales > Microcoleaceae > Microcoleus. The sequence goes on along the minus strand of JAICRN010000525.1, from coordinate 3,849 downwards.
CCGTATTCATATACTACATATATACTACAAAGGTGTCAAGGGGGTAGCAAAAGTTTTTTAGATAAAACTTACACGAGTGGCGAGAAACCTGGTTTTTCCAGGAAAATATTTCGTTGCGACCCGCAGATTCGTTAAAAAACCGGGTTTCTTGGGTGAAAGGGCGATCGCAATCTGTAACATCGATTAAATATCCTTAACATAGGAAATGCTGTCGCGAATATTGTGGAAGCCAGCAGACTCGTAAAGATGCAATGCACCTGAGGAATTTTCAGCATCGACGCCGAGAATAGCAGTAGCCACACCGACAGCTTTGAGTCGATGCAAACCAGCGAGCAACATCGCTCGTCCCAATCCCCTTTTGCGGAAGCCGCGCCGAGTGCCGAGACACATAATCCAGCCTTCATTGCGCCCGGTACGATCGCACTCTTGGACACTAATCTTGCAGTAACAAAAAGCGACAAATGTGCCGTCATCAGCAACAGCAATCAAGTCTAAATCATTTCTGTAATCGGGTTTAGCTAATTCGTGCTTAAATTTATCTACCGTTAAATCGTGATGATTCCAGTGATCGATAAATGACTGGTTGAACATTTCTACCCAAGCTGCCGCATCCTGTTCGCCGGGGAATTGACGCAGCGTGAAACCTTCGGGGAATTGGGGTTCTGGGATCGGTTCAGAGAGCGATCGCGCCATGCGGCAAAAATAGCGATCGACCTTAAAACCGCAACTTGCCAGCACAGAAATGCGATCGCAATCCTCAGCGCGAGCGTAGGTTCGCAGCTTCACGCGCCTGCCCCGCATTGCAGACACCTCGCGCATCCGCACTTCACCCCAGGCGATCGCGGCTGCTTCCACATCGCCTCCGCGCGCACCTGGGTGGACGCGAAACCACAGCCAGCCGTCAATTACTTCCCCAGGCTCAGAAACCGACAACTGAGCAAAACCGATTAATTTTCCCTCCGCATCTTCCCAAAGGCGGATATCGCGCGCTACATCTAGGGACAGTTGGTTAAATTCTTGTTGTAGTTCCGAGATGGAAGTACCTTCATCGAGCCGATCGACTTCTTCGCAAGTATTGATTAAATGGGCGATCGCATCTAAATCGCGATCGCCCGCATAGCAGCGCGCCGAGAGATTGGCCATCATAGCTAATCACCATTTCCTGTGGTTATTCAGTTTAAAAATAGCTTGGGCGATCGCACTTTTATCGATCGACAGATCCGATCGGTCGATCGGCATTCAAAATCTGACAACGCAAACACCCCGACGCATCGAACCGCTACAGCAGTTGACTGCACTCGTGAGTTTCGATAAATTCAGGTTCAGGATTTGGGATGGGAGTAGAAGGACTCGAACCTTCGACCTTGAGATTAAGAGTCACCTGCTCTAACCAACTGAGCTATACTCCCGCATCTAAGCTAGTGTAACACAACCGTTCTGAAAAATAAACTATTTTTGTAAAAATTTGTGGCGATCGCCCTTACTCCAATATTTAATTTAAGTTTGATCCCCCTGATTCCACATTTGATTTAAGCGCGATCGACCTCAAGCACCTCCCCAAAGTTGTGCAAAACGTGCCGCAGACCATCCAACCAAATCTGATACTTGGCCATCTCCAATCTCGACAATTCGCCTGACTCCATCTTGACGCTGTATTGCATCCACACAGAAAAATTTGCTGTGAATTAATGAGTAAGGTGGACTTTTGCCCACCTTACTGATTCTAATTGGTTCCGAAAGCGTCTACTTGAGAATGTGGGAGACGACACCGGCACCGACAGTGCGATTGCCTTCGCGGATGGCAAAACGCATATTTTGTTCGATCGCGATCGGCTGCAACAACTTCACAGTCATATTAACCCGATCGCCCGGAATTACCATGTTGATCGCGCTGCCGTCATCAGCCGTAAAAGATGCGATCGTACCTGTAACATCCGTTGTCCGCACGAAGAATTGAGGGCGATATCCCGCAACAAAAGGAGTGCGGCGGCCGCCTTCTTTTTCCGACAGCACGTAAACCTCAGAATCGAATTCAGTGTGAGGTTGAATTGAACCGGGTTTAGCAAGCACCATCCCCCGCTCAATTTCGTCTTTTTGGATGCCGCGAAGCAACAAACCGACATTATCTCCAGCCATTCCTTCATCCAGAATTTGCTGGAACATTTCAACACCGATAACAGTTATCGTGCGAGTGTTTTGGATTCCCACCAATTCCACAGTATCGCCGACTTTGATTTTACCCCGCTCGATTTTGCCAGTTGCGACAGTTCCCCGACCTTTGATCGAGAACACATCTTCAACAGCCATCAGAAAAGGTTTGTCAATATCGCGATCGGGCGTAGAAATCCAGTCATCTACCGCATCCATCAAATCGTAAATGCCATCGACCCACTCATCCTCGCCGCGGTGTATTTTCGGATTAGCAGTCATCTTTTCCAGCGCTTTCAGTGCCGAACCTGCGACAATAGGAATATCATCGCCCGGGAAACCGTAAGAACTGAGAAGTTCGCGAATTTCTAACTCGACTAACTCCAAAATTTCCGCATCGTCCACCATATCTTTCTTATTCAAAAAGACAACCAACTTCGGCACTCCCACTTGCCGCGCTAACAAGATATGTTCGCGAGTTTGAGGCATCGAACCATCTGCGGCTGAAACGACGAGGATTGCACCATCCATTTGAGCGGCACCCACGATCATGTTTTTCACGTAATCAGCGTGACCCGGACAATCAACGTGAGCGTAATGGCGATCGCCAGTTTCATACTCAACGTGAGCCGTATTAATCGTGATTCCCCGCTGTTTTTCTTCCGGGGCAGCATCGATTTCATCGTACTTTTTAGCCTTGGCCCGACCCTGTGCAGCCAGCGTCATTGTAATCGCCGCTGTTAGGGTTGTTTTGCCGTGGTCAACGTGACCGATCGTACCGACATTGACGTGGGGTTTGTTCCGTTCAAATTTGGTGCGTGACATTACATTTGATTCTCCTTTTAGAATTGTTGTTTGTTTTCAATCATTAGTTTTTAGTCCTTAGCGTCTTGTTAATGAGTAAGGATTGCTCGCTAATGATTAAAAAGGAAAGTGGAGGAGTCGAACCTCTACAGCTTTCGCTGCACGCTGGTATTCCAAACCAGTTGCCGTCCACACAGCCGCACTTTCCAAGTTTTGGGATTTTCAACCGCAGATAATTGCAGATAACGCAGATGAACGCAGATAAATGCAGGGGGTTCCCTGCAACAATACGCCCTTCAATCTCAAGTCTAAAATCTCACAGGTCTCCCTCAATCTAAAATCTAAAATCTCACCGATATCCCTCAATCTAAAATCTAAAATCTAAAATCTAAAATTGATTGAGTGGGTGGTATAGGAGTTGAACCTATCTGGTACCGGTTAAAAGCCGGGTGCATAACCGCTTTGCTAACCACCCATAAAATCTCAACGGAAGCTGGAGGAATTGAACGCCTACAGTTAACTGCACTCTTGTTTTCAAGACAAGTCGCCGTCACGGAGGCCCCCGCTTCCATGCAAAACTTTTAATTGATGCTATTTGATGCGATCGCACTCAATCTACAATCTATAAGACTGACGCGCGGGTGCTCAGAAACCGCGTTTTTTGCGATAATAGCTCGTTACCGCCCGCATCAACGAACGGTAAACCCGGTTTCTTTCAGTCGCACAAACACCTCATTTATGCAATCGATAATGAAGCAACATGAAACCGTTGCTGTAGATTTTGCGATCGGCAAGTTCCAAATTGGTTGGATTGAGTGCACGGGAAAAAAGAGGAATTCCCGAGCCGATAACTAGCGGATTCAACTTTACAATCATCTCGTCAATCTCAGAAAAAAG
>JAICRN010000462.1 GCA_025937335.1 Microcoleus sp. TY_ISSM_2_bin.22 | reverse complement strand
GAAAATTCCAAACTGAGATAGTGCCGTTGCTATTTCCTGTAGTAAAATAAGCTGAAGCAAGGGCAAGGGAACTGACAACTTCCGAAGGCCCTTTGAGGGTATTTGTAGCAGCAAAGGCGATCGCACTTGCGGGCCTGCGGGGCGCATTATTCGCAGGAGTTTTAGGGTTTCCGGCCGTAGGAGATTGGGGAACGACTGGCAGCGAAATAGTCGATCGCCATTTCATGAAAGTATTGATTTCTATTCCCGCCGCCACGATTTTATCAGAGTTGTCCTCTAACCTGACAATGCCGTTAATTGCGACAACTCGCCCCGCGTCATCGAGCACCGGCCCGCCGCTCATGCCCGCTCTCACTAAGTTGTTGTATACCAAAGTATAACCGTTCCAGGGAGTTTGGCGGCCGGTAAGCTGACCTTCCGTGGCGATGAAAATCGGCTGTCTCAGAGAACCGCCGGATATCGGCCAGCCGGCCACATAAGCCTTGTTTCCCTTAGTTGCTGCGGAATTGGCTAATTGAGCCAGGGGGTAGCTTTGAGTGCTGCTGAAGGGCACGATCGCCAAATCCGCACCGGGCATTCGCCGCACGAGGCTGTATGATACAGAGTGAGCTTTGCCGTCAGGAGTTACGACTTCGTAATCGCCAGCTTTATCGACAACGTGCCAGTTTGTGAGAATATAGTATGTGCTGCCCTGCTTCTCTAAAATTACTCCCGAACCGCCTTTTGGCCCCTGGATGCGAACAGTAATTTGTTGGGCAACGGTTTTAACTTTGTCGGCGGTTAATGCGAGGGCGATTTGAGGTGAGGTGAGTGGAATGAGGGCGATCGAACTCAGGGCGATCGTAGCACTCAAAATAGCCGGAATTGTTCTGCTGTAATTCATTGTTGTGTAAATTTAACATACCCACATATCAACTGACGGATAACTTTTCCGGTTTGTGGCATATTGACCGAAAGTATCCAGGATGCAAGCCCCCGAATTTATCAGTGGAGTCAATGCTTCAATCTAAAATCTAAAATCTAAAATCTAAAATCGATTGACGGTTGACAACGCCAAAATGCCTGCGCGACGATCGAACTTTCGACATTCGCACAAGCCTCACAATATTTGACACAGCCCTCTGCCTAGCAGAAAAATTTAGAATCGGGAACCGCAAATAGACTCAACCATAGCAACTGGCTTATCTCTATTTTTTTCTCGGCAAATGATAGTTTCAGCCAAACGCTGCTCGGAATATTTCCCATTAGCCATCCAGCCGAGGGGTGCGCCTGCGATCGCGCCGACTGCTAAACCAGTGATGAGGCTCCAAACAAGATGCTTTCTGGCGATCGGCTGTTGTTCCATAAAAATTTATCCTAAACATTTACCCTTACCAGAAATACCACAAATAAAATTTACTTTCTTCCTCCTATTTACTTATTTCCTAAGTAGTATCCCACCCTAAGTAGGGTGTGCAATGCGCACATTATCCATCACTAAGTAGGGTGTGCAATGCACACCTTACCCATCACTAGCCATACTCAGCAGGGTACGCATTGCACACCTTATAACTATATCGGGTGTGCAATTCTATGCCAAATCAAACAGCAAAAATTCAGCATCTTCCGTAGCTTCAATCACCACCTCAGACTCGTTGCTAACCGCCGCAGCGTCGCCATTTTTCAAAGGCAAACCGTTGAGCAAAACCGAGCCGCGAGCCACTTGCACCCAAGCATGGCGATTCGGCTGCAAAGCATGAGAAACCCGCGAGTCTTTATCCAAAACAGCCGCATACAAATCCACATCTTGATGCACTTTCACCGCACCGTCTCTCGCATCTCGCGCCGCCACTAACCGCAGTTTTCCGTGCCTTTCTGCTAGGGGAAACTCCCGCTGTTCGTAACTCGGCTGCAAGCCTTTTGTATCGGGTAACAGCCAGATTTGCAGCAAATGAACCGGGTCTGTTTGCGAGTTATTGAACTCGCTGTGCTGGATACCCGTACCTGCACTCATCCGCTGCACTTCACCGGGTTTAATCACTGCACCAGTACCCAAACTATCCTTGTGTTCTAATGCTCCTTCTAATACATAAGTAATGATTTCCATGTCGCTGTGTCCGTGAGTGCCAAAACCTCTGCCGGGGCTAACGAAATCCTCATTTATTACACGCAAAGAGCGAAAATTCATATAATTTGGATCGTAATAGCCAGCAAAAGAAAATGTGTGGTAACTGTCCAGCCAACCGTGATTAGCGTGTCCTCTTGCTTCACTTTTTCTGACGGTAATCATTTTCTGAATCCTCATCCGATTTTAGATTTTAGATTTGCGATTTTAGATTGGGAAGGACTGATGAAGCTCGTGGTTTAGAGTACAAGCCTACAGTTCCATTTTTTTGGGGAACTGGTATCAGTGAAATTTATTGGGTGTTTCTGAGATATTTCTACTTTAAACCCAGTCAAGCTATTATGGGAAGTACGCACTTAAAAGTGCGGTAGTTACCAAAAAGATACTATGCAAGTCCAAGAAGTAAAGGTCGATCGAGCAAATTGCCCTGTAGAACGCACTCTAGAGGTAATTGGCGGGCGCTGGAAAGTCTTGATTCTGCGGGAGTTGTTTCAAGGAGTGAAGCGCTTTAACGAGCTGCAAAGAGCTGTCAACGGCATTACTCAGAAGATGCTGACACAGCAACTGCGCGAAATGGAGTCAGACGCGATCGTGCATCGGGAAATTTACCTGCAAGTGCCGCCAAAAGTTGAATATTCGCTAACCCCTTTGGGCCAAAGTCTCAAACCGATTATTAATGCCATGCACGAATGGGGAATTCACCATATTAGCGAAGATGGAAAATGAGCGGTTTCTAGATGTTTTTTTCCGTCTTCCGACTGATTGCAAATTTTGAAACTAATTCAACAATACTAACATGAACAATATAGAGCGTCTTGCCACCCTCAACCGCATCCGCAAATTCAGCCGCCTGATGGATAGTGCATTCAGCATCCCCGGCACCAAATTCCGCATCGGCTTAGATCCTATTATCGGTTTGGTTCCAGGCGCGGGCGACATAGTAGATACCGCATTTTCCGCCTACCTAATTTATTTAGCAACTCGATTCAACATTCCCCAAAAAACTCTAGGGAAAATGATTTACAATATCGGTCTAGAAGCCGTCGTTGGTTCAGTACCTTTAATCGGAGATATCTTCGATGCTTTTTATAAATCAAACATGAGGAATCTTGCCCTTTTAGAAGAGCATTTAGAAGCAGTGGAACCGGAACTAACCAAAGTTCCAGAACCTGTTTCTCCACCCATTAAAAGGTAGGGGCTGGTTTTACAAACAAGAATTTTCAATCTCCAAAAATCTCTCAAACCCGCCACCACCCGACGAGAACTACCCGCGCTTATTTTCGCATTTCATATAAATCAATGTTGATGTGAATTATTTGTTGGGTGGAGGCGGGTTTCTTAGATTGTTGATAGCTGGTCAGTATTATTCGTAAAACCAGCCACGATAAAATAATCACAGATGGTGTTTAACAGCTTCCACCAAAGCAATAACATCTTCTTCTCTAGTATTAAAAGCCGTCACCAGTCTAACCGTACATTCATCCCAGCGATAAAACAGAAAACCCTCAGCTAAAACCGCTGTAATGACCGATTCGGGAAGTTGAATAAAAATCTCGTTGGCTTCAACCCGATGGCAAAACTTCGCTCTCTCAATTCCGGCCAAACCTTGGGCTAATTTGGCGGTCATATTATTTGCATGAGCCGCATTTTTTAGCCACAAATCATTCGTTATATACGCTTCCAACTGCGCCGACAAAAACCGCATTTTCGAGAAAAGATGCCCGCTGCGCTTGCGGTAAAAAGGGAAACTCTTTGCTAATTCTCGATTAAAAAATACCACAGCTTCTGCACCCATCGCGCCGTTTTTTGTAGCTCCAAACGAGAGAATATCTACACCGGCGCGCCAAGTGACATCAGCAGGAGAACAGCCAAGACTGGCGACAGCATTGGCAAAGCGGGCTCCATCCATGTGCAGGTACAAATTGTGAGCGCGAACCACTTCCGAAATGTGGGAAATTTCCGCTGGATTGTAGACTGTGCCGGCTTCCGTTGCTTGAGTAATGCTGACGGCTGCGGGCTGTACGTGATGGACCACACCTGCACCAGCGCGATCGAGTATTTTTCCTAAAGTCTGTGGCTCTATTTTACCGTGATTTCCTGTTACTGTCACTAACTTTGCACCGCCTGTAAAAAACTCCGGCGCGCCGCATTCATCTAGATTAATATGAGATTCGGCATGACAGTAAACAGCCCCGTAAGGAGGAGTGACAACCGCAAGGGCTAGCGCATTAGCAGCAGAACCAGTTGCTACAGGAAAAACACTCACAGATGTCTCGAACAAATCCGAAAATTTAACTTGCAAACGCTTTGTATATTCATCATCTCCGTAAGACATCACAGCACCGCAATTAGCCGCTGCAATCGCAGCCATAATCTCCGGCGAAACCCCGGTTGCATTGTCGCTACAAAAATTCATTAGAATAATTGGTAAATAGAATCTATAATATAACTCAACACTCAACAGTCAACACTCAAGCATTAAACCAAGAGGAAGAATTATGGCAGAATACCGCCAAATAGAATACCGCATCGGCAAAGACGGCAAAATTACCGAAACCGTCCTCAACGCCACCGGTTCGAGTTGCACCGAAACCACCGCCGGAATTGAAAAAGCCCTCGGAAAAGTAGAAGCTCAAGACTTGCTGCCAGAATACTACGAAGGCGAAGAAAATTTGATCGTTGAACAAACGCAGACTTTAAAACAAGTTTAGAAGAGTTAAAGATGTTTGAGATCCTGGGTGCAACAGTTGATGTAACAACAGTGCCTGCCTTCAGCTTCGCCCTGGCTATCGGGGGCATTTTTCTCATTTTAGTCTACCTTTATGCT
>JAICRN010000702.1 GCA_025937335.1 Microcoleus sp. TY_ISSM_2_bin.22 | reverse complement strand
CTAGCGATTTGATCGGAAAATCTGTTGTGGCGACTGGTTGGCTGCGCCGGGGTGCTACTGTGGCGATCGACCTTGAAACTCTCCGCAGTCAAGAAGGGAGAGTCAGTGACAGCGGACATCCGATTTGGTCTGCAGTTTTGGCTTTGGCTGCTGCTATTTGGGGCGCATACATCATTATCCAGGGCCCAAGATGAGGAATATTTATCGGATTGCCGCGCGAGTCGCCAACAACGCGCATCCTCGATCGGTTTTGAGTTAAACGGGGGATGGGCGATCGGATTCTGGAGTTGCTCCCTACGCACCCTACAGTCTATCCGTTACATCCGTTACATCCGTTACAAAATCCGTTGCCGAACTTCCTTCTTCCTTCGTAAAGAAAAGTTGCTTTTTTGCCAGCCTTCTGTTACATTAGTTTACAAGAATTGGATTGAACCAAACAGCGCGATAACTTCAGTTGGCTAAAATCTCTTAAGGCATTGCGTAAAAATTGTCAACATCCCAACACAGCAAGTACAGCCAGCCGCTTGTCGGCTGTTTTTTTTCGACCGCTCTTTTTGCTGTGCGGGATGAATTCTCAAAAGTGATTTAGATGTGGTTTGCGTTAAATTCAGACTGAAATCTTCCTAAATAACTAGCTCTGTTACCAAGGCTGTGATACCTTTAAAGAATGCTCGGACTCTGCCGGGCCAGATTTAAGGGATAGCGGGTAAGTGAGTAGTTCTCAGCATTAGGAGCGAGATTAGGAACGAGGTAAGATTACTGGCTGAAAAAATGTTAGCCATTTTATCCATCACTGTATTAAACTGAATACTGGCATTCCGATCGCTTGCAATTGACATCCTTGGACACAAATTTCTAGACGGCGCTGGCTATAAACATTCTGAATCAAAACCGGAAGCAAGTAATACAGAATAGCCAATAGCCTAAACATTTGAGTGATGACTAAAAGTTTACACAACAACCTGAGATTTAAAAGCTCTCTGCATCGGCGGTTAAGTTCCGGCCTTATCAGAGTAAATCATCTTTTTGTTCTAAAAGGTGGGGGGAGCTGTCAAGGTTGGTGGGAGGAATGCGCCAATTCTCGGGTTATGTGGTGTTTGCCTGAAGTCAATATTCAGTTGACTTCAGATAATTCTGTTCGAGCAAATTAATTAAAATCCAAGTCGGGAGGAAATTTTCATGTCTATTCGTCTTTATGTTGGCAATCTACCGAAGGAACTCGATCGCCAAGAATTGCAAGAAGTTTTTGCACCGGAGGGCGAATCTGTTACCACCAAGGTAATTACAGACCGCAAAACTGGAAAATGCAGAGGATTCGGTTTTGTGACGGTGCTAACCGACGAACAAGCCGACCAAGTTATTGAGAAATACAACGGCTTGATGTTCAAAGAAAACCCGCTGAAAATAGAGAAGGCACTGCCCCGCTCTAAGGGTAAATCTGAGAAGGGCGAAGAAGATCAGCAGCAGTCGCCGCAGTCACCGCAGTTGGTTTCCGCGTCGTCGTCAGTGCCAGCACCTGTGCCGCAGCAACAGCAGCGCTCGGCTCCTCCTACCCAAGGTGGAGGCGCCTCCAGCAAAAGCAATCGCCGTCGGGGTGACAGCAACAAGTCTCGCCGCAATCAGTCAGCAGCAACGGTGTCGAGCGCTGATTCCGGCTCGGTGCAGCCAGATCCGCGCTGGGCGAGTGCTCTGGAAGAACTCAAGCAAAGATTGGTGGAAGCTCAGACTACTAATTAGTCGAAAATGGCGGCTAATTGCTGCTGCCTCTCGACTGTGGTTGACTGAATGTATCTGGAAGTGCGATCGAGCACGGGTCAAAAAACCCTGTTGTCGATCGCACTCTTTTATGGTAAAAAACCTCTAATATCTAGCAGTGCGGTATAATAAGCGCGATCGAGCAAGTAATGAAAAGTCAAGTCCTGAGTAACAACCAGTTGGATTTTGGTCGATCGACCGGAAACGATATAATATCAATTCCGCTCTTCATCGGAATGATATAAACGGAGGACACAGCAGTGCCGTGTCCCTACAATCGATCGTGGTAGGGACACGGCAGTGCCGTGTCCTCGCTTATCATTCCGGTGCAGCCGGAAACGATATAATATCCTGAGAATTTTTGGCAAAAAAAACCCGGTTTCTATAAAAATATAGGGTTAAGCAGCAAGAAATCTAGAAAGAAACCGGGTTTTTAGCCCCTAAATAATTCCTGTTTATTCGAGTGCCGAGAATTCGATTGTCTCAATAAACTCAAAAATCTTGTTCATAATTCCCTCAACTTCAGACTCCAGGGAACCCAATTCATCCCCCTCGTGATAAATTCGCTGACAGCTTACCGTGTAGCAAAAATCGTCAGCGATAAAAGCCATAAGTCCCCGGTAAGCATCCAACCGAGTCAGAGGGCGATCGTTTTCTTGCACGCTGATAGTTGCACCCGCAGGCAAATCTAAAACCGCGAAATAAGCTTCTTCATCTTCTAAATATTCCGCGTGGAGTAACTTAGAGTTGGCAACATTAGCAAGAATTGCCTGAGAAACAAAATTGTCGAGAAAAGACTTGAGATAAGCTTCCTCGCCAACCGACTCGATTGTTTCTTCCACTTCACCAGCAACAGGGAAATAATCAATTTTCAGCAAAACGCCAAAGTCGTCTGAAAATGCGACACAGCTTTCTTGCTCATCAATTTTACCCCCTCGTTGCTCGTCAACTGGAATGGGGACGCTAAAATTGCCTTCAGGAGATACGTACCATCCTCCATCCAAATCAGAATCTTCGCCCTCTACTTCCGAGTAAGCAGCAGTTAAATCCTCAATAATTTCTGCTGCTTCCTCGTCTTCCACACCTAATGCTTGCTGAAATTCCTGAAGAAAAGCCTGGTGCTTCTGAGATATTTCTCCATCTGCGACAAACATTGCTGCGG
>JAICRN010000754.1 GCA_025937335.1 Microcoleus sp. TY_ISSM_2_bin.22 | reverse complement strand
TATACAATGTATTACGACGGAGGCATGGCAATTCACGGCGCTTACTGGCACAATTTGTTTGGCAATCCCGTTACTCACGGCTGCACAAATGTAGCTGTCAATCATGCTAAATGGTTATTTGAATGGGCCTCGGTGGGGACGCCAGTAGTGGTGCACAAATCTCAGGTTTAGGGAATTGGGAATTGGGCATCGGGCATAGTCGAACATTATTAGAACTTATGCACCGGTGGTCAGAAACCGGGTTTTTTGCGAAATACTGCGTTACAGCCGTAGATTCGGTCAAAAACCCGGTTTCTTCGATCGGAGTTCATCAGTTCTGGTTTTTTTTAGCTTGCTTACTTCATTACTGCCTTCAAGCACAATCCCAATTATATAAAACCTTACTAAAATCTAATTCTCTGAGTGCTGATTCATCAATAAAAAAGTTACCTACACCAGTGTCTCCCCACATGATATCTACTGTCTCATTGCCATCGGTATCCATTTGCAATAGAAGAATATCTAGTTTTTGTTTTTGCTCGGAGTTACTACTATATTTTCTTACGTCCTCTTGTGTAAAATCAGGATAACCACCTATTTTATGACCGACGGCTTGCGATATTTCTAGGTACTCATCCTCAATTTCAGGGTTCATAAATAACTCACCGACTTCCGAGCCTAAAAGTTCGGTAAATTGGTAGTCATTTGTACTAATCGGCGCATATTTTTTAGTAAATTGCAAGCCGCAACAGCCATTAACAGGAAAAGATTCTGGTTGCGGCAAAAAATCATAATTGGTAATGATGTTTTCAACTTGGAGGTCTGGCTGAGGAAAATAGATTATTTTGAATTTTTGCTCGACTGCGGGGTTATCTACATTCGCGTAATTGCCGAAGTCTAAACCATATAAGTCATCGTCGGCTATATAAAACTGCAAAATTCCCCGATCGGGAAAACCATCTAAAGGCGGTATTTCATCAAAGTTGAGTTGCGCTAGCAAAAATAAATATTTACCGTCAGGAGTTTTGGGATATTCAAAGCCTTTAGGTAAATAAGGAAATCCCCCAAATTTACTCTGCCACCAATTAACGTCATCATTATTCTGGGTTTGAATTTCGATGTAAGGTTTAATGGTAGCTTCGATTCGGTCGCGATACTTTTCTAGTTCTGGAGAGAGTGGAAATTCTAGTTTGTAGTTCATCTGCTTTTAACAATTTTTTTTAAACGCAATCAGTAGGGTGCGCCGAAGCGCACCTTACCTGTAAAACCTATTCTTAACTTAGCTGCACCACGGGTTTATCCTCTAACAAAGTTTCATTTGTCAGCAAATCTTCCACGGTAATTCGCAAAAAGCGCTGTTCGTCAACGCGGAACAAAACTTTTATGCGATCGCTTCCCGGATACCCAGGCGGCGTCAATTGAGCGATACTGCGTGCTCCGTCTTTATCATTTAAGGGCTGTACCGATGTTTGGCCTGCGAGTTGGCGAGTAATTAGCCTGTCGCCGTCAAAATATATCTCCGTGCCGCCAGTTTCCGCTCCCAATTCGCCGATAATTAATTCTATACTTGGCTGATTTTCTAAAGAAGCCCCCAAGACTAATTCTACCGGTTCGCTCATCGGATAAGACTGGCCGGATTTGATTAAACTGTGCCAACTGTGACAATTTTCGCGGCGGTTCCAGTAGCGGATGCCGTAACTGTGATAGAGAAAATCTTTGATTTCTATGCCTTGACTCAGTTGCAGAGCACCTTGGGCGATCGCCTCAAAGGGTTTGTCGCAGCGAATTTTTGCCGGATCGAAATATTGCTGCACCCAACGCCCGACAGCGGGAATTTGGACAGTACCGCCAACTAGCAAAACTGCATCGATATCGGCAATTTCTAAGCCTTGGCGGCGCGCTTGCTGCAATACTTGATTCATGCACTCGTCTAGTTTGTCAAAAAACTGATGTTCCGCGAGGATAGATTCAAAACGAGTTCGGTCTAATTCTAATTCGTAACTCTCAAAATTTTCGTCATCAAAATAAACCTCAACCGCCTGATTTACCAAAGACAACTGAATCTTTAACCGTTCTGCCAATCTCGTTGTAATCGGAGATTTTGCCAGCCCTTTTGTTTGAACAAAATAGTCAACCAGCCAATTATCAATATCAGAACCGCCTAAATTTTGTCCGGCTTTAGCCAAAACCCGGGCAACTTTTGTTTTTTGCGCTGAAGATTCAGCTAATAGCTTTTCGCCCCACTTGAGAATAAAACCGAGGGGCTTTTTGTTGGAGGAAGCGTCCAAACGCACCAAAGAAAGGTCTAGAGTTCCGCCGCCGAAATCAATGACTAACAGATTTTCGCGATCGGCCAAACCGTAACCCAAAGCAGCGGCCGTAGGTTCGTCCAACATCCGCACCTGTTCTACTTCCAGAGACTGAGACACTTTGCCCAACCAATGGCGGTAAGCTTCAAAACTATCTACCGGCACAGTAAAAATCAAAGAATCGAT
>JAICRN010000521.1 GCA_025937335.1 Microcoleus sp. TY_ISSM_2_bin.22 | reverse complement strand
GCCAGGTCGAGCATTTGCAAGTTCTGCTGCAAGGCTTCTTCTGTGCGCTTGCTTTCTGTAATGTTGCGGGCGATGGTTGACAGAAATTCAATTTCTCCATTCTCGGATTTGTGAGCAATAATTACTTGAGAAACTGGTATTTCTTTGCCGTCTAAAGTTCGCCACATTGCCTCGCCGCTCCACGCCCCCTCCCGGCAAGCTGCGGGGATGCCGACGTTGATAAGAGTGTCGATACTTTTGGGCGATGTCAGGTCGGAAATGCTAAATCCGGCTAAATCTGCGTTTTCGCCAACTTTCAAAATTTCTCTGGCTGCGCGGTTGAGATAAATGGTGCGCTGTTGGGAGTCGGCGATGCCTACCCAGTCTGTTGTGGTTTCTAAAATTGCTTTGAACCGCAATAGTTCTTGTTCGGATTGGCGTTGCTCTGTGATGTCGCGCGCCAAGCCGAGCATTCCTAAAATGTTGCCTTCTGCGTCTTTGAGGGGTAATTTCAGGGTGTCGAAGCTGTGTACTTTGCCGTCGGCTAAGGTGGCTAAGCCGTTGGAGTCCGGCGCGAGGTGGTTGCCGGCCCGGAAGTTTTGGATTTGGTTCTGGGAATCGGTTTGGGCCTGGAAGCTGCCAAAGATTCGATCGACCGATATGCCTATTTCTGCGTCGTCTTTGCCGATAATTTCTGCTTGAGTTTTGCCGAAGACGGCGGCGAAACTTGCATTGACTAGGGTGTAGCGCAAGTTTCGATCTTTGACGAAGATGCAGTCTGGCGTAGCGTCAATGACTGTGCGCAGCAAGTTTTGGGAGGTTTCTGCTTTTGCTAGTGTCTGCAGCAGTTGTTCTTCGACTTGCAGGCGCTTGGTGATGTCTCTAATGGCGCAGACGAGAATTTTGCTGCCGCAGGCATCTACAAAGGTAGATTTTTTGGCGCTGAAAAAGCGGGTGTTTCCTGCTGCGTCTGTGATGGTTTCTAGGATTGCGTTGTTGGTATTTGTTAAGAAAACTAATTCGTCTTTTTCTCTATATGTGTCTGCTTGCTCTTTGGGCAATAATTCGTCGTAGGATTTGCCAATTAGTTCTTCTCTGCTGCGACCTATGTATTGACAAAAAGCATCGTTTAATGTTACATAGCGGTGCTGTTCGTCTTTGACGTAAATCGGGTCGGGGATGGTGTTGAGGACGTTGTTTAAGAATTGTTCTGAGGCTTTTAATTGCTCTTCGACTGCGGTGCGATCGCGAATTTCTTCTTGCAATTGTGCGTTAGTTTGCAGGATCTGCTCGGTTCTTTCATTTACTCGCTGTTCTAGTTCTGCGGTGAGCTGCTGCAATTCCACTTCTGTCTGTTTGCGCTGGGTAATCTCGCGGCCTTCGGCGAGGATTTGAAATACTTCTCCTGTTTTATTGAAGAGAGGCTTAAACGATACGTCAATTACTGTTAGCTGGTTGTTGGGGTCGGTGATTTCGTATTCTTCCCGAACAAACTTGCCGGTCGAGACTTGTTTAATGTTCGTTGTTAGGCGCTGCTGGTTGGTTGGGGATGATGCCCACCAAGGTGCCAGCCAAAATTTCTGCCCCAGCACTTCTGATGCTTGGACATCTCCCAATTCTAGCGCTGTCTGATTTGCTTCGATCACAGTACCGTTTGGCTCCAATAATGCGATCAGTTGAAAAGCTTGGTCGAAGATTGCCTGAAATCGCTGGGTACTTTCGCTGAGGGCTTGTTCTGTTTCTTTTTTAGAGTTAAGGATTTGGGTGGAACCTACTAAGAAGTCGTAGCGGTTGGACAAACTCAAAAAAGCGATCGCCGGAATTACAGTTATCCAATCGGACACGGTTTGCACCACCGGGGAGTGTGGCAGTCCCAGGTATTCGGCGGCGTGGCCGCTGTGACCGAAAGCGCAACTCCAAAATATGCCGGCTGTGACTGTGGCGAAGATGTCGAACCCGAATTGACGGTTTCGCCACAAACCTAAGGTGATCAGCCAGGCGATGGCAAAGTAACAGAAACAAATGATGCAATTAGCAACTCCAGCTATCAGCGATTGGGAGAAGTCAGGCAGTGTCAGGGTGAAAGTCGTGGCTATCCAAGTATAGAGAAGTTCGATCATAAAATTAAGAATGGGCAAATAAGCTGCCGGCGATCGTTAGTTAAAATTATTGATGGAAAGCGGTTGCTGATTTATCTGTATTCTAGATTTTTACCAGCGTTCGGAATGGGCGATCGCTTCTACATCTACAATCATTAGCAAGCGTCCTTGAGAATTGTACAGACCTTTTAAGAAAGGAGCTAGGTCGGGACTGACATCCAGTGCTGAGACGATGCGATCGGGATTGAGAGCTAAAACTCCTTCGACGCGGGAGACGGCCAATCCCATCCGCATTCTCGACAATCTCACGTCTCGCGGATCGGGCGCTTCCACCACTAAGATGCGACTGCTTGAGTCGTCGGTGTCAACCGGCTCGAGTCCTGTAAACCGTCCGAAGTCTGCTGCTGCTAAGATTTCGCCGCGCAAGTTGGTTAATCCCAGCAAAAATGGCAGGGTGTTGGGAACCGGGGAAATAGGTTGTTCTTTGAGGGAAAGCACTTCTCGCACTGCGTCTAACTCTACGCCGAACAGACTGCCTCCTTGACCGAAGAGGAGAAATTGCTTGGTTCCACTTGCCTGAGTCTCCGCAGCGGGGGGAGCCATTATTTTCATTGCTGATTTTTAGTTTCTAGTGTAGCTGACAAATGAGGATGTTGCTTTGGCCAGAAAGCGGAGCGATCGCGAAAGTTTTTCAGCATCACTTGTTGGGCATCAAATGCTTGGGTGAAATAAATCCCGGATTTGGCAACGGGGTAAATCGCTATCATTAAAGGTAAAACTTGTAGGGAATTGTGAAACCCAATTCCTTCAAAAAAATGGGGTTGCTCGCTATTATGTTTTTCGGTGAAAGCTGCCGATCGCTTTATACTCTGTTTACGCTGAAAGCAGGCGCTGCACGATTTTGACGAGTTGCTGAGGTTGAAAGGGTTTGCCGAGGTAAGCGTCAGCGCCTAAATCGGTTCCCCAAGCTTTATCGATCTCGGTGTTTTTATGAGTACAAAATACTACTGGCAAGTATGCCGTTGCGCGATCGCCCCGCAATTCTCTGATCACTTCAAATCCATTCATTCGCGGCATCACTACATCTAAAACGACCAGAGCCGGAGGGGTTTTGCGGATCATGGCGATCGCTTCTTCGCCATCGCCTGCCCGGAGCACTTCAATTCCCGCATCTATAAGAATCCGGCAGATGATTTCCAGTTCGCTGGGCACGTCGTCCACTACTAAAACTTTTGACATAATTCCAAACTTCCTTGCTGTTGTTGACAGCGACAATCTTTGTTCAGAAGCAGGCGCGCTCGACTGTTTGACTGCACCGCGAACAAATTAATATACTTCCAAATACAATATAGCCGATCGCCTGGCCCAAGGGAAGAAGGAAGAACGATTTGGTTATCTAAGAGAGAAGGAAAAGAAAAAACGGCGCTCCCTGTATCCGCGACTTCCGTGTCGTGAATTTTACTAATTGGGAAGTGGAAATTCCCAATTCCCAATTATCAAAACTCAAACTTCGATAATCCCCCGTAAATTCCCGCGTTTATCAGTAATCCCACAAGCGGTTGAGGAACCCGACCGCTCCAAGTCCAAATCGAGCAAATTTGAGCCTGTCATTAAGTTGTTTGGCGACAGTTTTTTAATCGATTCTGGCAATACCGGAGCGATAATTCGCCATTGATTTTCTGGAGCGTCAGAAACTAAATTTAACATCATTTGCAAGAGTTGAAAAATACGGCCGGTTGCCCAAGCTTGTGGCGAGCAAGCTACAGGATACTGCACGGGACGATCGCTCTCGCTGTTGCGATCGCAGCCGCAAAAAAGTTCGGGGGGACGCTCGTAGGGTTGGAGCAATGTCATGTCAAATAAGCCTTGAGCTACTTCTAGGGCTTGTTCGACACGACAGAGCGATCGCAGTCCAATATCTGTCAAAGCGTTGTCGTGCGGCCAGACAGAGCCTGTGTGATAGCCGATGGGATTGTAGGCGGGAGATAAGGACAACAGGGCGCGAATTCCCCAACCGCTAAACATATCTGGAGCTTGCAATATTTAGTATCGGGCATTGTTACTAAAACTGGGTTCCCATCTTTTCAAAAGTTTAATTTTTGTATTTTTTTGACTTTTAAATTTGATGTTGTATTTTGATGTAAAGTGCCTTCATCTAATGCTTGATTCTCGGCGCGCAACTCCCAAAAATGTAAGTTTAAACGGGTATAGCGATTATATTGTCACGACATCGAAAGATTTATAGAAAATTCGCGTAGCGCTGTTACTCTTGGTACAGATTGGAATTTTTTCCAGTTGATAGATAGCACGATATCTATGGATAAGCCAGATTAT
>JAICRN010000498.1 GCA_025937335.1 Microcoleus sp. TY_ISSM_2_bin.22 | reverse complement strand
TGGGTATTAACAGCAAGCTCCACAGCAAGCAAGTTCGATCGAGACAAGTATAAAATTTTGAAAAAAATCGATTTTTGCCAATGGGAAACTGAACGTGCCAAAGCCCTTCTAAATCTTGAACGGCAATGTTAATCTGTTTGCGGCGCAGAGGCGGAACTGAATAATTAAAAAAGGTTATGTTTGACACTATTAAAATTAATAATGAGTGGACTCCTGTACCTATCTCAACAGTAATCGATATAATTGATATCTGCCAAACGGGTTAATTTTGTTAAGGTAACAATCTATCGGCAGTAATAGTTATTTGATCGCCATATATATTATGAGAAAGCGGAAGAGATAGATTAGTAAAATTTATAAATAGCTCTTGCGACAGATTGCTGCACTATTACTTGTCCGATAAGTTAAAAACAGTCAACTTTGTTACCGACCGAATTTATGCTCACTTCATCCCATCCTCTGAAACAGGTATTCCACTGCCCGGAAGAATCGGATTTTTACGCGCACTGCTTGGAAAGTTTAGTATTAAATGCTAGTGACAATTCTCGACTTATCGTAGAGTTTGGTTCAGGAGAGGGAAGTCCAGTTATTAAGTCTTTGCTGAGAACTGATTTTGAGGGAAAAATACAGGGATTTGAGCTAAATAATGTAGCTTGGAAAATTGCTCAGTCTCAAATTAAGGAATATGAACTGAGCGAACAATACACGGTCAACAATTGCTCTTTTTTTGATTCGCCTTTATACGAGTCGGCGGATTGTGTAATCTCAAATCCCCCTTACTTGCCTGCGGTGGATGATAAAATTTACCAGCCACTGTTGCACGGCGGGAGTGATGGTTCTACAATTGCTAAAAAACTTTTATCTCTGGACAGTGACGAAGTTTTGCTGATGGTTTCTAGCTATTCTAATCCGGTGGGTTTGGTCGATTATGCCTTGGATCGAGGGTACTCGGTTGCGAATTTTGAGATTGCACCTTTAAGTTTTGGCTATTATAGTTCCGAACCAAAAGTGAAAAGTACGATCGCCACTCTGCGAAAACAGGGAATGGCTTTTTATTCGGAAAATATCTATCTGCTGGCTGGAGTTTTGTTTAAGAAACAGGAAAAGTCGCAAAGAGATTTGTCGATCGAGCTAATTCAGTTAATGACAGCATTTTAAAATACAGCGCTGGTAGGTGCAAGATGCCTGTTCTACCATTGTCAGCAACAGGCTTTCCGGCCTGTTCCACAAAGAGTGTATTTCTTGTGGAACAGGCCGGAAAGCCAGTTCCTAAAAGGCTTATTGAGAACGGTGCAAGATCTAGGGTGCATCAGTTGCATCGGAATGATATAGAGGACACGGCACTGCCGTGTCCTGACTGTGAGTAATATTAATTCCGATGCTACCGGAGTTGATATGACCCACCCTACGATATAGCTGTTAATTGTGCTCTGTGGCTTGGATCGATCGCACTACAGCAGCCGCAGCCCGATCGCCGATCGACTTCTCCTGATCGTACCCCAACACCAGTTCCCAAGCGTCCTGCGGGTATCTATCAACCAGCGGGATCGCCACTTCATCCAACATCCAGCGGCCGTGACGTTCATCTTCTTTGATGTGCAGTTCCCAATAACCCATCGCAGCCTGCGAGAGGTCCAGACGTTGGGCGGCGGCTAGATAATTGCGGTAAGCGACGGGCCCCGCCACCTCAAAATATGTGAGTCCGCCGTTGTAGCGCAGAAAATAGCGCTTGCGTTCCGTCAGCAGAAAGTTGTGATTGATGCCTGCGAGCACTTGCCAAGGCACTAAATCGAAGTACGCTTCCGGTTCTGTACTCATATCGAATTCAGCCAGCATCTGAGCAAAAAAGGTCGAGTGTTTGCGGGGGAGGCGACCGCCGCCGTATTCTTCCATCAGGACTCGGGTAAGGGTACACTGAATTTCGTTGCCGGCACCGCCGAGGATGCGAGAAAGGCGGCTGGCTTCAACTAAACCGTCGAAAGAGGCGATCGCCAGCAGGTGTCTGTATTCGGCTGCTGTCATCTGTTCCCGCAAATAGCGATCGGTCTGAGTTAGCGGAGGATCGACATCAGCCGCAGCGCGCTCGCGCAGCGCTTGCTTGACATCCGGCAATTTTTGCAGCGCTGCAACGTCGATTTGCGCGATTTCCCACTGCTGCCAAGGTTCCTCAATGCGATCGCGCACAGAACGCAAATAGTGCGATCGCTCGTTATTGTAGCGGCGCAAATCGTCGTACCAAAACAAGTTGAGGCGGTTAATGCGGTAAAGCAGGCGCTGCAAGAAGCGGTGAGCGGCCTCATCACCCGGTTCCTGTTGGTAAGCTGCTTGAATTGCGTAGGCGATCGCGCTTTCAAAATCGCTGACAAGTAACGGCTTTGCCGCCACCGTCTTGTCTAAATCCTCGACTTCTAGCAAATTGACAAATTGCCGCTCGGCTGCTTCGTAATTTGGGGGTGGGGGTTGCTTTTTGGGAAGACTCGGCGAGTCGGAAGAAGGAAGTATCTCTAGGGTGTTTTGCATGGAATAAAGTTATGCTAACTCTAATTATTGTGGTGCCTGCCCAAACAGCCAACCGTTGCAGATTGCTGAGGATAATGGCTACTTTTCTTGAAGATAGCTAATCTGTCAGCACGATACACCTTTCTATTGATAGAGATTTGACAGAAATCAATTTGCTCACAACTGCCCCGATTCATTCCGAAAGCAGGGTGACTGAGGGAGACTTTATGAAGCTGTGCAAAGTAATTGGGGCTAATATCTGGGCATCTTTTGCAGCCGGCACTGCTTGCCGCCACGCTTTGATACCGCCTGAAAGGACAACAACATTCAGGCTAATATCCTTAATCTTATTAGTCTCTTTTCCTCCAGATTCTTGGGAAGACTGAGCGACTTTTTCCAACTGTTTGTATGCTTTAACCGATCGCCCACCTCTGGCACAATAAAGTACAATTATTGGCTGAGTTCGATCGGATTTCACCCTAGCTTTGACAATGGATTGAATCTGCTTGACACCGAACCCCATCTCAATATCGATTATGGGAACCAGGGGACTTTCACCGATGCGATCTTCCGCGTATTCTTCGGGCGATCGCACATCGATCAAAATCACTGGTTTCAACTTACCCTGCTGCAATTGGGCAACAGTTACTTGTTTCGTATTTAAACTGGCGATAAAAGTTAGGATATCCATGTGATGAAATAAGGCAACTGCACCCACAGAAGCAACACTCGTCAAGCCAAAACCCATAATTGCCAGCAAAAGGCGAGAATAGCGATTAATACCTGGTTTTGCATTTTTATCTAGCATTTTTCATCATCCTTGAAAATGGATAGAACATTTGTCCGACATATCCAGCAGGTATAGAATCAGAGATTCCATATTTATGAGGCATTTTTTTCGCTGGCATATAGATAGTGCCAAATAGCAAATCTAACAGTGGCAACTGAACAGCAAAGTTTTTGGTGTTGATTCCGGGAATTTTACTGTGATGCCAGTGATGAAATTGTGGGGTTGCTACGAACCATTTTAAGATACCAAATTTTAATTTAATATTAGAATGAATTAAGAAAGCCAGCGCCGCCGAATAAAGAGCATAAACAACCAAACTCTCCTTGGTAAATCCCAACCAGTAAAGAGGCATAATTTTGCAAATCTGAGTAAAGAGTTGCTCGCAGGGATGCACCCGCACTGCGGCTAACCAGTCCATGTGTTCAATGCTGTGATGGACTGCATGGAATTGCCAAAGCCAGGGTACTTCATGCAGTAGTCTGTGAGCGATATAATATGCCATATCTGAAACGATAACTGCTTCTGTCAACTGCAACCACACAGGTTGAGAGGCTACTTTGCTTTGCAATTCCGGGTTGAGTAAATTAGTTATCAGCGACCAAATTACAGTCACAACAATAGCCCCGGATCTGCCAATAAAGTGACCTGTAAAAAAATAAGTGGCATCGGTTGCCCATCCGAGACGGAATATCTTTTGCTTGTGCAAGGAAAAGATTCTTTCTAGGGGAATGAAGATGCAAGCTAAGATGACGAAGCCTTTGACAATTTCAGGTAACATGAGATTCTGATTAATGTCGATATTTACTTAATAAACTAAACTACTACCAGCAGCGCAGACAGGATTACCCTTCTCAAGGATAGGAGCAGAAGGTTGAGTATTTCCAGGAGAATTTGCTTCACACAGAATGGATACAGTAGTCTTCTCTTTGTTAGCTGCTTGGGAAACAGGTACTAAAAATACAGCCCCGACATAGCTAGTAAGATTATTGCTGCGGGCTACACCATAACTAAACGCAGCATTTTTGGTAGATATGGTTGAATAGTTATAGTTGGTTGTCTGAGTTTTAATGCCGAGGCCCAGAGCATTAACGGAATTGGAAAATGCGCCATCCTCGACGTATATTGCTTGTTGACCTTTGTTCATTGAGCTAACATATTGTTTACCTTCTGATTGCTTCGCTTTCTTCCCGCCAGCACAACCGAAAAAAGAAGGGAGGGCGATCGCACCAACTATTATGCTGCCCAGAGGAAAGTAAATAAAAGTGATCCTCAGTAAGATTCCTACCCATGATTTACGTTTTTTGTCAGGGAGAATATTTTTTTCTGAAGATTCCGCTTTTTT
>JAICRN010000206.1 GCA_025937335.1 Microcoleus sp. TY_ISSM_2_bin.22 | reverse complement strand
TGCGTTCGACCGCCTGCCCGAAGCGCCGCGACTCCGTAGCTTCTCGACCGAAGGACTGGATTAGCCCGATCGACTCTATACCTTGCTGCATAGTTGAGGTCATCACCGCATCGGTCTGCTTCGACTCCAGGGCTCGACTCCTAATCCTTCCCTCGAAATACCAATTCGCCAGTATTAGAAGCGGAGTGAACGAAAGTGCAAACACGGTAAGAAGGACGTGGCGCGACAGCATGATCCAGATCATCGCCGTCAGCGTCACCGATGCGGCCGTCGAGCCGATGAGCGTATCGATCACCCCCCAGGGTCCGAGGCTGTCGTAGCTCAACCGATAGATTGCGTCACCCTGCGATCGCGACCCGTGCCAACCGAGACTCAGTGCCTGCATTTTGTCGTAGAGTTCGGTACGAACGCGCAAGGTTCCGCTGTACTGGATGCGGTAGTTCAACATCCTGCGGAGCATGAAGACGGTCTCGCTCAGGATTCTAATAATCATCGCGACGAACGCCATTCCGAAAATTCGGTTCAGCGTGCCTTCACCGAACGGAGCAAGAAACAGCGTATGAATCCAGTTGGATTTCGGAGTTGGTGACAAAACCGTATCGACTAGAATCGCCACCGGCCAGGCGTTGAGAAGGTTGAACAGCACCGATGCTCCGATTAAAAGCAAGAGCGTGACTATCAGCCATAAATCTTGGCGGAAGTAGGAAATAGAGCGCAGGACGATCCGCACCAACCAATGTTGGTTAATTAACGGCATCACCATTTTTGGTGAGTTCTTCTGGCTCTTCAAACGTGCTTTGAATGGAAAATTCATGGACGTGCTGGATGCCTCTAAATAAGACAATGCACCAATTAGGAAGTTTCAGCCCAGTCAGAGAAGCCAGCAATTAACTTTGGGTTTTCACCCCTGCTGTCAAGCGGGGCAGATGGAATGTCAGATTATTCGACTGGTGCAAGATTTAAGGTAGAGTTTCGTTGTTTAAAGGTAGCTAAATAGAAAGCGAGAGCGCTTTGCTTCCCGGTGTGATGCGAAGCGCGTTGCTTTCCCGAAAGCGGTCGCAAAGTTGAAATAGTCTCAGCTTTTCTAGCGGAACTTTCCTCAAACGGTCGATCGCATCCAAGCAAAAACCCCATCAGTCGGGCAATAGAGCTAATACCCTCGCCCAATAGATGACTGCAATATTAGGGAAACCTTCAGTAAATCCAAAGTTCTCTACGTTGCAAAAGAGCCGGCACCGTCAGCTTGTCGAAACTAACTGAAACCCGACGCAATTTAGGCTAGACTCAATTTTTAGCGATTGTCGATAAATTTGTGATTAACGTCCCAAAACTGGGAACTGGAAAACTCTCAGAAGTACATTTTGTTGAAGCTTTCCGTTTTGCGGGAGTGGATGGCTTAACCGGAACAACCACCGACCCCGAATCAGAAGCATTCAACCCCTCCTCATCCTCGAACAACGACGACGGAAGGTAATCGTTGACACATATTCTATTCTAAGTAATAAGCTAACACACATAAAAACAGGTGTGCAAGCATCACCGTTCGTTGTATCGCTAGCAACAACACTCACACCATCGCTAACCCTCTTGAGTCACTTTCGTTGTAGTATAATAATGCACAAAGCCCTTAACCTAAACACAGAGCATGGTAGAGCCTCGTCGGGCCATACCAAACGTAAAATTTGTGGATGAATATTGTCTGTGGTATAAAAGCCTGTTTTCAGATGTGAGAAATTTTGAGGCATTCAACTATCTATACATAGGATGTATTTCTGATTTAAAACGTAAAATTCTACTTGAAAAGGGGTACTACTGTTGAACACTCGGAACGCGCATATTGGTCATTGGCAGGGCGATCGTGCTCGGTATCTTGGACAACGGAAAAATCTCTTCGATCTGCGCCGAGTCGCTGTTGTCCATAACCTTCACGTCATTGCTCGAATCTCTAAGGTGGCGCCAATTCAACCGGGCATAGAGTTGAATTCGTTGACCGGGTAAATTCATATATCTCTTTGTTTGTCAACTTTTAATACTGTACCGACGCTTTAGTGCCGTCTGGTGGCATTGGTGGAAAGTCTGGTGAGCGTGCGTCAACAGGTTTACCAGGCGTTTTTGCGCTTTAGCATTCAAATGATGTTATGTCAAGAAAATTTAAAACTTTAATCTAAGATTTGTTGCGCTCATAGAATATGCTAAAAAAATGAGCACAGAAAAGATTAAAGGAAAAAGTAGGGATTCTCGCGATCGACTTACATTTGATGTAGGCGAACTGCGCGATCGGCTTAGAGCTCAGGCGATCGAACCGAATCAGTCGCTAGCATCGATCGTCCGCATGGCACCGATCGAATGGCTTGAGCAGCGGAAAGCTGTCCAAGACGAAGAATCTTCCGAAAAAGGAGACAGGAGAAAACGAGTCAGGAGGGAAGAAAACTCTCCTCTCCTGACTCCGGACTCCTTAACTCCTTCCCAAGAAAATTCTCAAAAAAGCGATGAAATTGATATATCGGTTATTGAGAATACTAAAAAGCTATACACAGTAAGTATTGCAGACAAAATATACAAACAATGCTATTGTAGGGGTCAGCGGTTCGAGCCCGCTATTCTCCATAAAGAAAACGTAAACAGCGATACCTGCTAAATCCTCGACTTCTTACAGAACTCGGGAAGATCGGTATTCTGTTTTTTTAGGTGGGTTTACTTATCGACGATTTATCCCCAAGCCGATCGTCCAAAAATGCGAACTCAATTTTTGGTAAAATCAAAACATTCTACCCGCAACCAAAGCGCTACCTGTGGCCAAGTCAACTGAATCCAGCAATCCAGAGAGGCCGAGCCAACTTGCCCGCACGCCTCTATACGACCTATCATTAGAACTCAAAGCTCGGATGGTTCCCTTTTCCGGGTGGGAGATGGCGGTGCAGTACGCAGGCATCAGCAGCGAACATCAAGCAGTACGCCAGCAAGCAGGAATGTTCGACATTTCCCACATGGGAAAATTTGGTTTGAGAGGGAAACAAGTAAGAGAAAAATTTCAATCCTTAGTACCCTCTGATTTGAGCCGATTGCAACCCGGTCAAGCTCAATATACAGTCTTGCTAAATGCCAAAGGCTGCATCTTAGACGACATTATTTTCTACTACCAAGAACCAGATGCCACTACTAGCGAAGAACGGGCAGTAATCATTGTCAACGCGGCCACTCGCATCAGAGATAAAGCTTGGATTGCCGCCCACTTAGAATTGAGCGGAGTTAGTTTTGCAGACATCTCCAAAAACAAAGTTTTGATCGCAATTCAAGGGCCAGAAGCTGTTAATTTTCTCCAGCCTTTTGTGGGAGACAACCTCGCACCAATTAAGGCTTTCGGTCACTTAGAAACAAACCTGTTGGGACAGCCGAGTTTTATCGCCAGAACAGGTTACACCGGAGAGGATGGATTTGAAATTATGGTCGATGCCGAAGTTGGAAAAGAACTCTGGCAAAAACTGTTAAATGCTGGCGTTGTACCCTGCGGCTTGGGTGCGAGAGATACTTTGCGTCTAGAAGCAGCAATGGCTCTTTACGGTCAAGATATCGATTACCATACTACGCCTTTAGAAGCGGGATTGGGTTGGGTTGTTCACCTGGAAACCAAAGGCGATTTTATTGGGCGGGAGGTTTTGGAACAGCAGAAATCAAATGGAGTGTCGAAGCGCTTGGTAGGGTTAGAAATGCAGGGACGGCACATTGCGCGCCACGGCTATCCGGTAATATTTGAAGGCAAAACTGTAGGAGAAGTTACTAGCGGTACATTATCGCCTACTTTGAATCGGGCAGTAGCCCTCGCACTTGTTCCCTCAAAATTAGCTAAAATCGGTCAGCAGTTAGAAGTCGAAATTCGCGGAAAAAACTATCCGGCTAGTGTGGTGAAAAAACCATTTTATCGATCGCCCAATCGACCTAACTTGTAGGGCGCGTCAGCTTAAATCATCTTCGCCTCCCATCGAAAAACTCTGACTGACGCACTTACGAATTTCCGCAAAATTGTACGAACTTTTAGGGTGCGTTATTGAATAAAATTTACTTGATACTTTATTGATTGCGAGAAAAGACATGGCACAATACCCACAGGACTTGAAATACCTAGACAGCCACGAATACATCCGACTCGAAGGCGACATAGCCACGATCGGCATCACGGCCTTTGCAGTTAACCAACTCGGCGATATCGTATTTGTGGAATTGCCAGAGGTCGGTGCAAAGGTGGAAAAGGGCGAAGCTTTCGGTTCAATCGAGTCAGTGAAAGCAGTTGAAAGCTTGACAGCACCAGTTACCGGCACTGTCGTAGAACGCAATGATGTCATTGTAGAGAACCCTGAGGATGTGGGGGATGACCCCTACATCGATGGGTGGCTGGTGAAAGTGCGCGTTGACAATCCCAGCGAAGTCGATGACGCTATGTCTGCCGAGAAATATGGCGAAATGATCGCCGCCGAAGCGGAGTAGTTATGAGTTTTGGGTTTTGAGTGAGAATTTGGGCATAGGGCTCGTTGATTTCTCCACAATCCGCCAGGGGTTGAAACCCACGGGGCTGATAGCACAAGTCGTCTTTAGACGACTGAAATACTAACCAGTTGCGCGGGGAGTTGCGATAATTTCGCCTTAATTTACAGTCGTCTTCAGACGACTTTAGCTATGAGACAGGGGTTTCAACCCCTGTCGGACTTTGATAGACGCACAAAATCTTCCTTGTTCTCTTAGCAAAATGTTACAAACAAAGAAGAAAAGTCTATTCAGGAGAATCAGCCTTGGTACTCTACAACCCTCAACTTGAACGCAGTCAGCAGCAAAACCTTGTTTCCATCGATGGTTTTGCGGGGCGGCACATTGGCCCGACACCCAGCGAAATCCAGCAAATGCTCGATGTTTTGGGGAT
This sequence comes from Microcoleus sp. TY_ISSM_2_bin.22, assembly GCA_025937335.1. Lineage (GTDB taxonomy): Bacteria > Cyanobacteriota > Cyanobacteriia > Cyanobacteriales > Microcoleaceae > Microcoleus. The sequence continues at coordinate 3,649 of JAICRN010000206.1, read as the reverse complement.
TTCCAGCCTCGATGAGTTGATTGACAAAACGGTTCCTGCGGCGATTCGCATTTCTTGCGCCCTACAACTTCCCGCAGCGCAAAGCGAGTACAGCGCTTTGGCAGAATTGAAAGAAATTGCTGCAAAAAATCAGATATTTCGATCGTACATCGGCACGGGATATCACGACTGCATTACACCCCCGGTCATTCAGCGGAATATCCTAGAAAATCCCGGCTGGTATACAGCTTACACTCCCTACCAAGCCGAAATTGCTCAAGGGCGATTGGAAGCTTTACTGAACTTCCAAACCATGATAATTGACCTGACGGGTTTGGAAATTGCCAACGCTTCTTTGCTGGATGAAGGGACAGCGGCGGCGGAAGCGATGGCGGTGAGTTACGGCGCCAGCAAAAATAAGGCAAAAGCGTTTTTTGTTTCCCAAGATTGCCACCCTCAAACTGTGGAAGTCGTGCAAACTCGCGCTAAGCCGCTGGGAATTGAGGTAATTGTCGGCGACCATCAAAGCTTTGAGTTCGATCGTACAATCTTCGGCGCTCTCCTGCAATACCCCGCCACAGACGGCGCAATTTACGACTATAGGGATTTTATTCGATCGGCACACGAAGTCGGCGCATTAGTCACAGTAGCCGCCGACATTTTGAGCCTTTGCTTGCTCACACCCCCCGGCGAATTCGGCGCGGATATAGCCGTAGGAAGCACTCAGCGCTTCGGAGTGCCGATGGGATTCGGAGGGCCCCACGCAGCCTATTTCGCCACGCGAGAAGAGTTTAAACGGCAAGTTCCGGGGAGAATCGTCGGCGTTTCTAAAGACGCCAACGGCAAATCTGCTTTGCGTTTGGCCTTGCAAACTCGCGAACAGCACATCCGCCGCGAAAAAGCAACCAGCAATATTTGTACTGCTCAAGTTTTGCTGGCAGTGATGGCGAGTATGTATGCTGTTTATCACGGCCCGTCTGGACTGAAAGACATTGCTGAGAAAGTAAGGAGTTTAACAGCACTTTTGGCATCCGGTTTAAGAAGTTTCGGATACAAAATTGGTTCTCAACCTTTCTTCGATACTTTGCGGGTAGAATTGGGAGACAAACCGCTGTCAGAACTTCTAGAATCTGCTAAAGTTCGCCAAATTAATCTCCGAGTGTTTGATGATTCGACAGTGGGAATCACTTTAGATGAAACAGTCACCGCTGAAGACGTGCAAGAGTTGTGGAAAATTTTTGCACAGGATAAGGATTATATCAGGGCTGACGGGCAGAATGCTCTCAACATTCCACTGGATGCAGACGCATTGAGTTCATATTTGACCTTACCAGATTTTTGCGATCGCACCAGCAGCTATCTCGCCCATCCAGTTTTCAACAGCTACCATTCAGAAACTGAACTTTTGCGCTATTTGCACCGTTTAGAAGCCAAGGATTTATCGCTAAATACATCGATGATTCCCTTGGGTTCTTGCACGATGAAATTGAATGCAACAGCAGAGATGATGCCGGTGACTTGGGCGGAATTTGGCAATATACATCCCTTTGCACCCCGCGATCAAACTCGCGGCTATCAAAAGATGTTCGTGCAACTAGAACAGTGGCTGGCAGAAATCACCGGTTTTGCGGGAATTTCTTTGCAGCCAAATGCCGGTTCCCAAGGCGAATACGCGGGCTTGTTAGTTATCCGCCAATACCACGAACACCGAGGCGAATCTCACCGAAATATCTGTTTGATTCCCCAGTCAGCCCACGGTACAAATCCGGCTAGCGCGGTGATGGCGGGGATGAAAGTAGTTGCTGTCGAGTGCGATTCCCAGGGCAATATTGATGTCGCAGATTTACATAAAAAAGCCGAGAAGCACAAAAATGAACTGGCGGCTTTGATGGTGACATATCCATCTACGCACGGCGTTTTTGAGGAAGAAATTAAAGAGATTTGCGAGATTGTCCACAACTGCGGCGGACAAGTTTATATGGACGGCGCAAATATGAATGCTCAAGTTGGTTTGTGCCGCCCCGGTGATTTTGGTGCTGATGTTTGTCACTTGAATTTGCACAAAACATTCTGTATTCCTCACGGCGGCGGCGGGCCGGGAATGGGGCCGATTGGGGTAATGTCTCATTTGGTAGAATTTTTGCCCAGTCATTCTATTCTTAACAGTCAACAGTCAACAGTTAACAGTCAACAGTCAGCAGTTGGTGCTGTTTCCGCAGCGCCTTGGGGAAGTGCTAGCATTTTGACTATTTCTTGGATGTACATTCGGATGATGGGAGGAGTGGGTTTAACTGAGGCGACAAAAGTAGCAATTCTTAATGCTAATTACATGGCAAAACGGTTAGAATCTTATTATCCGGTTTTGTATAAAGGGAAAGCTGGTTTGGTGGCGCACGAGTGTATTCTGGATTTGCGATCGCTCAAAAAATCTGCGGCTATTGAAGTCGAAGATATCGCTAAACGGTTGATGGATTACGGCTATCACGCGCCGACGGTTTCTTGGCCGGTTGCTGGTACGGTAATGGTGGAACCTACCGAAAGCGAATCGAAGCAGGAATTAGACCGTTTTTGCGATGCGATGATTGCGATTCGAGGCGAAATTGCGGAGATTGAAAAAGGTAATGTTGACGCGCAAAATAACGTCTTAAAAAATGCGCCGCACACCGCAGAATCTCTGATGGTAGATGAGTGGAATCGTCCTTATACTCGCGCGCAAGCGGCTTATCCAGCCTCTTGGACTCGCGAACATAAGTTTTGGCCGGCGGTGGGCCGGATAGATAATGCGTTTGGCGATCGCAATTTTGTCTGTTCTTGTTTGCCAATGGAGGCTTACACTTAAGACTGAAATTTATGCTAAATCTCCTTTGGTTCTGAGTTTAGAGCCCCTGGGCATCCCCCACATCTCCGTCGAGAGAGATAAACTTTGCATAAAACTAGGTATTTAGGAGATTTTTTCTCCTAAATACCTGTTTTAGGCTACCATAATGGCTGAAAGTAATGTAATCCAATCGCTCCTAATGGGTAAAAACAATGTTAATTCAACTTACTATACAAAATTTCTTATCCTTCAGGGATGAAGTCACTTTTAGTATGGTGGGAGTCAATAGCGACCAACAACATATAGATCACCTTGCTGAAGATGCAGCAGGAAAAGGGCGATCGATATTGCCAATTGGAGCAATCTACGGAGCAAATGCAGCAGGCAAGTCAAATCTGATCGAGGCTATCAGTTTTGCCAAAAACTTAGTTGTACAGGGAACTCGCAGCAGTCAAACTATCCCTGTTTCTCCATTCAAACTGGGTGATTATAGTAAGCAGCCTAGCAAGTTTGAGTTTATTTTTACGCACCAAGGCGATCAATACTCCTACGGGTTTAAATTAAATAGAGAGCAAATTTTTGAAGAATGGCTTTATGGAATCCCTGAGGGCAAGAAGCAGGATGTGATGTACTTTGAGCGGGTCACGTCATCAAAAAAAGAAACTACAGTAGAATATGGTTCAAAACTTAAAGGTCGAAGTAACAAGCGTCAACAGTTTCTCGATTTTATTGCAGAGGGAACTCGCCCTAATCAACTTTTCTTAACCGAATCTCTTGAGCGAAATGTTGTTATTCTAAAACCTATTTTTGACTGGTTCAGAAAAGTCTTAACTATTATTCCAGCAGAAGCAG
>JAICRN010000201.1 GCA_025937335.1 Microcoleus sp. TY_ISSM_2_bin.22 | reverse complement strand
TTCAATCTAAAATCGCTTGACTGCGAGATGTTGCCAACTCCGACCAAAAATAATTTAGTCACAAGTCCTCGGATTCATCAGGGGTCAATCCTCCAATCCTTGAATCCTCCAATCCTTCAATCTAAAATCTAAAATCTAAAATCTAAAATCGCTTGACTGCTGTCTCATAAACCACCAAAAGTGCGAGAGTGCCAGCAGCAAAGATTATTCCTACCGCAGCGCCCTTACTCAAAGGCTTTTTAGTTTGCTGCGAGTTAACAAATAGGGAGCATCTCAATGAAAGCACCCAAGCTAGAAATCGAAGTTTTGAGGCTCTCTTGCTGCGAGGAAGAAGGAAGGAGCCAGAAGGAAGGAGCGAAAAGAAGTGCTTTTACAACGATGAGATGCTCCCTAACAAATATGTATCAGCTTATCTACATAGTGCGGCTGGATGAACGCACAAATAACTTGTACATTTTGGCTCGTAAAACTATCGAAAGAGAGATTGATCCTAACGGGGAATAGAGATATTCTGATTAACACAGCTAATTTTAAAACTATGAGCAGAAAGGAATTATATCGTTTCCGGTGGCATCGGAATGAGACCGACGACACGGCACTGCCGTGTCCCTACTCCGAATATTAATAAAGTTCCATAAAGCTACTGTAGCTTGACTTTGACAAGTTCAGAGGCAATTCAACCGAAATTAAGTTTCCAATAAATAATGGGTAGTTATTTGCCCAAACAATCAGCAGCTTACAGACAATTTAATTGATGAGATTATAGCATAAATACATAAAAAGTAGAAAAAATATGACTGTTTTTGTCAGTATAAATTACTCAAAGACCAAACCGCTAGAAACAGAACTGACAGAAGCAAGTTTTGACAGCCGCGCCCAATCTTCGCTGGTAGTTGGCTATCTACCCGGAGGAAAATTTCTGAGCCTGTAAGGCGCGCCAATTGCCGGAAAAGCCACACTACAGCAGTTAAAATTCGCTCGCCAGCACAATTGGTTCACACCCATGTCCATTTATCCATTCAACCGCCCAGCCGCCAAATTTTTCAGCAAGCTTCCCCTGCGAACGGTTCTGATTGTTCCGTTTGTTTTGCAAACGGTAAGTGTAGTTGGGCTAGTAGGCTATCTTTCTTTCAAAAGCGGTCAGGAATCAGTCGAGGATGTAGCGCATCAGTTAATCGAACAAGTAGCAGAGCGGATCAGCCATCGCCTCACCCATAATAATGGGCTGTCGTCAATCAATACCTTTCTGGCTAGGCTGGACTTCTCTGCATCGGGAAAGACTTTTATTATGGATCGATCGGGCAATCTGATTGCCGCATCCACACTAGAAACACCCTTGGCGGCGCAAGCAAAAAACCAACCGACGCCATTGCTAGCCATCAACAGCAATGACGCCCGAACGCGAGATATTGCTCGACAACTCGCCAACCGATTTGGCAACTTCCGCACGCTGCAAACAACCCAGCAATTTACCCAGGCGAGCAAGCGCCAGCGGCAGTTTGTCCGCGTCACTCCGTATCGAGATTTCCGTGGCTTGGATTGGTTGATTGTGGTGGTGGTGCCAGAGTCTGATTTCACGGCTCCGATTCAAGCAAATACCCGCAAGACATTGTGGTTGTGTGCCGGTACGCTGCCGCTGGCGATCGCGATCGGATTGTTGACTTCCCGTTGGGTGACAAAACCAATTATGCGCTTGAATACCGCAGCCAAAAAAGTTGCCAAAGGCGAATGGGATCGACCTTTAGAAATTAGACGCTTCGATGAAGTCGAAGAACTCGCCAATTCCTTCAATCTTATGGCAGCGCAACTGCAACAGGCTTTTGCAGAACAAAAATCTTTAAATGAAGCCTTAGCGCAGAGGGAGAGCCAACTCCATCAATTTATCGAAGCCATGCCTGCGGGAGTATTTATCCACGATGCCTCGGGTAAAGTCGTGTACTTCAACGAAACTGCCAAGTATTGGCTCGGCGTAGAAACTATCCCCGATGCGACTTTAGAAGAATCAGTCGAAGTTTATCAAATCTACCGCCAAAACCAGCCCTATCCAACTGAAGAACTGCCCGCATTCCGAGCACTGCGCGGCGAAACGGTGTTCCTTGAAGATGTAGAACTTTATCGAGACGGGGAATTTATTCCTTTTGAGGTGCGCGCCACACCAATTTTCGACGCAGGCGGAAACATTATTTATGCGATCGGTGCGTTTTCTAACATCGCACAGCGCAAACAATCTGAAAAATTATTAACAGACTACAATCGCACTTTAGAAGCAGAAGTAGCCGCACAAAACTCCGCCTTAGAGCGTGCTAATGAACTATTGCAATATGAAATGGTCGAGCGCAACTTGCTAACACAAAAGTTTTATACTTCTACCGACCAATTCCTAAAAATATTTGAGTCTATTACCGATATTGTATTGATTTTTTGTTCCCAACCCAAAAGCATCCAGATTATACCTACTAAGGGAATTTTTCAATACAACTATCAGGAAAACCAGCTCGACTCTATCATCGAACAATTTTTTCATGAAGAAAGCGAGGAGATTTATTTCGCTCAAGTTAGACAGGCATTGGAAACAAAACAAACTATTAATTTTGATTACAGTTTGCAGATTAATAACCAAGAAGTTTGGTTTGCTGCTAAAATTTCGCCGCTGTCCGATAGCTCCGCTGTTTGGGTAGCGCGCGACATTAGCGATCGCCAGTTTGCCGAATCTCGACTGCTCGAAGCCCAAAAAATTGCCCGTATTGGCAGTTGGGAACACGATATCGCCACAGAAACAACCACTTGGAGTGAAGAACTCTATCGCATTTACGAGATCGATCCGACTCAAAAACCGCTGCCCAGCGAACAATTAATCGAGCATTTTCATCCAGAAGATCGATCGCGCTATCTGACAGTGATTCGCGATCGAGCTAGGTCAGGAAAAAGCTTTGAAATCGATCTGCGGCTGATCCGAAGAGATGGCTCGCTCAGTTACATTGAAGTCCGAGGGAAACCGGTTTATAATGAACAAGGGCAGTTGAGCCGTTTAGTGGGTACTGTCTTGGATATTAGCGATCGCAAACAAGCCGAGTCAGCTTTGCGAGAAAGCGCGCAGGGGGAACAAGCCATCGCCCGATCGATAGATCGCATCCGTCAATCCTTAGATATTGACACAATATTCAAAACCACAACTTATGAACTGCGACAAACCCTAAAATGCGATCGTGTCGGTATCTATCGTTTTAATCCTGATTGGAGCGGGGAATTTGTTGCCGAATCAATGGCTCCGGGCTGGATATCTCTGATGCAAAAACCCGACGATTTTAATGTGCCAAACAATCTCGTCGAAGACTCTCGCTGTAGCGTAAAAACTCTGCAAGCCAGCGGTGAACCAGTGCGGGATACCTATCTACAAAAAAATCAAGGCGGTATGTACGCTAGAGGCGTTCCTTACCGCATAATTGAAGACATATACAGCGCTAGTTTGAGTCCTTGTTACCTGCAACTGTTAGAGCAATTTCAAGCTAGAGCCTACGTTATTTTCCCCATATTTTGCGGCAGTCAACTTTGGGGTTTGCTTGCCAGCTATCAAAATTCTGCACCCCGCACTTGGCGCGAAGCAGAAATCAATATTGGGCTGCAAATTAGCACTCAACTGGGAGTCGCCTTACAACAAGCTCAATTGCTCGAAGCCACTCAACAGCAAGCAGTACAGCTCCAACAAGCCGCCTGGGCAGCAGAAGCCGCCAACCTCGCGAAAAGCACTTTCCTGGCAAATATGAGCCACGAACTCCGCACCCCGCTCAACGCAATTCTGGGATTCTCTCAATTGATGCAGCGCTCTACCAACCTCACTCGCGAACAACAGGAAAATATCCGTATCATCAACCGCAGCGGAGAACACTTGCTAGCTCTGATCAATCAAATATTAGATTTAGCCAAAATAGAGGCGGGACGCATTACCCTCAACCCAACAGACTTTAAATTAAGCAGCCTGCTCAACGAGGTGGAAGAGATGTTTCAACTCCAGGCACGAGAGCAACAATTGCAGTTAATATTTGACTGCTCTAGCGATATTCCCGAATACGTCCTAACCGATCAACTTAAGTTGCGCCAAGTTTTAATTAATCTGCTTTCTAACGCCATTAAGTTTACGAAAGAGGGAGGCATTGCGGTAAGAGTAAGAGCGGTTAGGGAGGGTGAAAACCAGCAAACACCAATCACTAATTATCAATTATATTTTGAAATAGAAGACACTGGTCCCGGCATAGATCCTGAAGAGTTAGAGCGGCTTTTTCAACCGTTTGTGCAAACCAAAACAGGGGCAACATCTCAGCAGGGAACAGGCTTGGGGCTGGCTATCAGCCAACAGTTTATCAAGCTGATGGGCGGCATCATTACTGTGCGCAGTGAAGTAGGACGCGGCACAACCTTCGCGTTTGATATCTCCGTCAGCGCCGTTGAGGCCGCGGCGACTCAACCCGTAAAGCCGCCGCGTCGGGCGATCGCCCTAGAACGCAACCAGCCGCGCTATCGTATTTTGATTGTGGACGATCGAGCCGACAACCGCCAACTGCTGATCGAACTCCTCGCTGCCTTTAACTTTGAACTCCAAGAAGCCAGCAACGGCCAAGAAGCTATTGAAATGTGGTCGAGTTTTGAGCCGCACTTAATTTTTATGGATATGTGGATGCCCGTGATGGATGGGCATGAAGCGACAAAACGCATTAAAGCCACTGTTAAAGGTCAAGCTACCCCGATTATTGCCCTGAGTGCCGGTGACGTTGAGGAAGCGGGAAGCGTTACTGTATCAGATGAGTGCGATGACTTTATCCGCAAACCTTTTCGAGATACAGAAATCTTTGCCACCCTGCACAAACATCTGGGAGTGCGTTACATTTACGATGAACCCGAGAGTGTTCCCGAGTCAACTCAAATCGAGGCTCCCACAGCAGAGACTCTTGCAGCTTTACCCGCAGATTGGCTGGCAGCTTTAGAGAAAGCCACAATAGAGTGCGATTTAGAGTTAATTCTGAGCCAAATTGAGCAAATTCGCGATCGAAATGACTCTTTAGCTACCGCTCTAGCCGCATTGGCTAACGAGTTTCTTTTCAATGAAATACTAGCTCTCATCCATCCCGAAACAAAATAAAAATTATATTAGATCTGGTTCGTAGTAAATACGACCGTCCTGATAAAACCCGCTCGGACGATCGTACTCACTACAAACCTATAAAGGTTATTTTACCGAACTAGATATGAATTACGAACTGACTCCCGTCTTTAAAGGAAATATTTTAATTGTTGATGATATTCCGGCTAATTTGCAACTTTTAGCTCAAATACTCTCCCAGCAAGGGTACAAAACACGCACCGCACCTGACGGCAAACTAGCTCTGCGGTCGATCGAGTTAACTCCTCCTGACTTGATATTGCTCGACATCATGATGCCCGGTATGGACGGCTACAAAGTCTGCCAAGCATTGACAGCTTCTCCCAAAACCAAGGACATTCCCGTTATTTTTATTAGTGCTTTAAATGAAGTGTTTGATAAAGTCAAAGCCTTTGAAGTTGGCGGTAGAGATTATATCACGAAACCGTTTCACGAACAAGAAGTTTTGGCTCGCGTCTCAAATCAACTCGTGCAGCGCCAATTGTTCCAACAAACACAATCCTACGCCCAGCAACTCGAACAAACTTTAACTGAACTCAAGAAAACTCAAGCTCAGTTAATACAGAAGGAAAAAATGGCTTCTTTAGGTCAATTAGTGGCAGGGATTGCTCACGAAATCAACAATCCAGTCAACTTTATTTACGGCAATATTGCTCTAGCGGCGGACTATGCGCGAGATTTGCTTCACCTCGTCGAATTGTACCGACATTACTACCCCCACCCCGTTGCAGAAATTATCGGCGAATTGGACGAGATTCAACCCGAATTCATCGCAGAGGATTATCCCAAACTGCTGAATTCGATGACAGAGGGTGCTTCTCGAATTAGCGAGATTGTGATGTCTTTACGCAACTTTTCCCGCCTTGGAGAACAAAAGTACAAGCCAGTGAATATTCATGAAGGCATTGACAATACTTTAGTTATTTTGGAACATAGACTGAAGGGATCGAACAAAAAAGATGAGATTGAGGTTATCAAAAACTACAGTCAACTGCCAAAAGTCACCTGTTATGCCAGTCAGTTAAATCAGGTGTTCATGAACGTGCTAACTAATGCTATTGATGCCCTAGAAAATCAACCATCTCCTCGAACAATTACCATCAGCACTTCACTAAGTCCTGAGTCAGCACCTGCGCTGCACAATCAAGATTCAAAAGTCGCAATTCAAAACTATAAATCCGTTGTGATTAACATTGCGGATAACGGTTGTGGGATGAGTGAGGACGTGCGCCACCAGATATTTGACCCATTTTTTACTGCGAAGCCTGTAGGCCGGGGTACTGGATTAGGGTTGGCAATCAGTCACGATATTGTAGTGGAAAAACATCTAGGTCAAATCAGTTGTATTTCTGCTCCGGGCCGAGGGACAGAGTTAATTTTGCAGATTCCGATATCTGTTAAATGCTAACAGTTAAATGTTAACAATAAGGACTTTAGTCCTTAGGTATAAACCTAAAATTCTCACTACAAACACAGGACTTATGCACTCCGACCAAAGAAACCAGTTTTTTTACCGAATCTGCGGTCTACAGCGAACTATTTTCGTAAAATAAACAGGTTTCCGGGCCCCGTGCGTAAGTCCTGAAACAGTTTCGCAGTAAGCAGTTGAGTTATGAAATATCGAAATAAAATCCTCATTGCAAACAGGGGCTGATTGTGGGGAATTGACCGGAGAGCCTATTTACTTTAAATCGAGCAATCCGCTAGTTTTCAGCTTGGGATTAAACCGAATTTCTTCAGTTACACCCCGAGCTTTCAACAGCGCTAAAATTTCAGTTTCTACGCGCCGCGCGACATTTTTCAACAATTTATCTTTGGCAATTTCATCAGCGAAGATACCTTCATAATTAGCCACTTCTTCGGCAGTCATCACTGTTTTGGTATCGATGGGATCGTTCCACTTGGCAGCATCGGCACCGTTACCCTGGGGTTGGGAACCGTTTTCGGCAATCCAACTTTCTCTAATGCTTTCTAGAATAGTGCGGCTGGGTTTCTCAATAGTTTGGACTTTCAGCCAGTAGCAATATTGGGTTTGGCGTACCAAATGCTGTTTGAGGCTGAGGTAAATGTCGCGAGAATAGCCGACAAATTGCAGCACTTTCTCGCTGTCGAAAATCGCGTAAACGCCAATTTTACCCCGGACAAACTCGGGCAATTTTCCCTCGGAGTCAATGTAGGGAATGAATTCTAAGCTGGCGAGAGATTGAATGTCTTCTGTCATTCGATTTTAGATTTTAGATTTTAGATTTTAGATTAAACCACAGATTAACCAGCCTTGACCTAACTTTTGAAAACGCGATACACGGCACAGAGGCGGCTGGGTTTAAATATTTTGGCTTGGAACATGAAATTAGGCGGGACGTTGACGATCGCAAAATCGCTCGATTCGTGATACTTTTCAAATTCCGCAGGCATTCCCTTCGGCGTCTCGCTGCTGTAAGGGACTGGCTGAAAAAGTAACTCGGCAAACTCAATGCGCGAGCACTGCAATTGTAGGGCTACTTGTTGGAGAAAGCTTTCACCTGTTAATAAACCGAACAGTGCAGTTTTAGCATCGGGTTCGAGGACAAAACTGCTATCGTAGCTTTCAATAATCTTGAGACCCATTTTCTGTATACTCCTGACAGACGGCGGTGAACGGTTATCGGTTAACGGTTGAGCGATCGGCTCAATCCTGAATTTTACCTGAGATTGACCGTTTTGAAGGCAGAAGGTATTCGGCAGGAGGTCAATCGATTTTAGATTTTAGATTTTAGATTTTAGATTTTAAATTGAAGCATTGACCCCACGGATAAATTCGGGGGGCAAGTTTCATCGGATAAAGGTTTTTTATTTCTGGACGGATGAATCTGGGGGCTTGTATCATGGATGCTTTCGGTCAATAAAAATACCACAATCAGGAAATTTTGACAAATAGCCCTGATTTATTTGCCGATCGCTTTTATCATGTCCCTATCGCCATCTATCCGACTACGACTAAAAGGCTATGCAGAAGATTGAAAAAGCATCATCATTCCCAGCTTCCAGAAGTGCCCCGAACCAGCCGGACTGGCTAGAATTGGTAGAATACGCCTCTGTTGCTGGTTCAGCTATTGGCACGATTGCTGCTGGATTGTCGGGCCAAATTGTCTACGCTGCCGCCCCCTTAACCGCAGCAATCTCGCTAAATCTCGCCAATCGCCAGCGTTTTGAGCAACAAATGCAACAAAAGGCAAATTCTGCGATTGCGGACGTACAGGCCGCAGTAGAACGTCGCTCGCAGCAAGTTCAGATACTACCTGGAGAACCTGCGGAACTTTACACCGCCGTCTCCGACTTGCAGCAGAAACTAAGCGGCTTGGAATCCGGGGCCATCGCCGAGGTACAAGCTGCCGTAGCCTCCCTCGAACGCCAAGCCCAGGCGCTTCCGGCAGACTCTCAGGAACTCTACACCATCCTGTCCGATTTGCAGCAAAAACTCCGC
>JAICRN010000023.1 GCA_025937335.1 Microcoleus sp. TY_ISSM_2_bin.22 | reverse complement strand
GGTTTGCCGGCACCGTGTCCCGCTTTAGTTTCGATCCGAATTAACACTGGTTTTTCTCCGGCGTGCATTTCTTGCAAAGCGGAAGCAAATTTAAAACTGTGGGCCGGAACTACTCGATCGTCGTGATCGGCTGTTGTAATCATTGTTGCCGGATAAGCCGTGCCCGGTTTGAGGTTGTGCAGGGGAGAATAGCCGTGAATTGTGGGAAATTCTTCGGGATTTTCCGGCGAACCGTATTCAGAAGTCCAGGCCCAACCAATGGTAAATTTGTGGAAGCGCAACATATCCATAACGCCGACTGCAGGCAGTGCTGCACCGAACAATTCCGGCCGCTGAGTCATGCAAGCTCCCACCAATAAACCGCCGTTGCTGCCACCTGCGATCGCCAATTTTGCAGGTTTGGTATATTTGTTTTCGATCAACCATTCAGCGCCAGCTATAAAGTCATCAAACACGTTTTGCTTGTTCAACTTTGTGCCTGCTTGGTGCCATGATTCGCCGTACTCGCCGCCTCCCCGCAAACAGGCGATCGCATAAACTCCGCCCATCTCCAACCACACGACATTGCTAACAGAAAAACTCGGAGTCAGCGACACGCCAAAACCGCCGTAACCGTACAGGTATGTGCGGTTGTTGCCATCCAACTGCAAGCCTTTCTTGTGCGTGATAAACATGGGTACTTGCGTACCGTCTTTACTCGGGTAAAATACTTGTTTTGTCTCGTAATCCTCTGGATTAAAATCGACCTTGGGCTGTCGATAAATCGTACTTTCATCTGTCACCATATTGTACCGATAAATGGTGGTTGGTGCAGTGAAACTGGTGTACGCATAAAAAGTTTCCGTGTCGTGCCGCTTGCCGCCGAATCCTCCCGCCGAACCGATTCCTGGCAAGGCAACTTCTCGCACGAAACAGCCGTCTAAGTTGAAGATTTTAATCTGGGTGTAGGCGTCTTTCAGGTAAGAAGCGACAAATTGATTGTTCAGGAGGCCAATGCCTTCGAGAGTTTCTGCTGCTTCGGGGATAATTTCTGTGAATTTTTCTTGACTTTCATCACCAGCTAGGGATGAGAGAGGTGGGTTATTGGTGTCGATCGCAATTACGCGGCCCAGCGGTGCATTCAAGTCTGTTTGAAACCAGAAAAGAGAACCGTCATTGTCGATGAAACTGTACTCAGCCTCAAATTGGTTAATGAGTTCTACAACGGTTGATTCCGGTGCAGTTAAATCCTTGTAAAAAATCAAGTTTTTAGTTTCCGTTCCCTGCCAAACAGAGACAATTAAGTAGCGCCCGTCTTCGGTGACGCCGCCGCTAAATCCCCACTCTTTCTGGTCTAATCGCTCGTAGATTAATACGTCTTCAGATTGGGGCGTACCGAGTTGGTGGTAAAACAGTTTTTGGTAATAGTTAACGTCTTCTAGTTTGCTTTTTTCGTTGGGTTCGTCGTAGCGGCTGTAAAAAAAGCCTTTACCGTCGTGAGTCCAGGATGCCCCTGAGAATTTAATCCACTTTAAATGGTCTGATAAATCTTCGCCAGTTGCCACATCGCGGACTTTCCATTCCTGCCAGTCGGAACCGGAATGTGACAAACCGTAGGCCATGTATTTGCCGTCTTCGCTGATAGCTATGCCACCCAAAGCAACCGTTCCGTCTTCTGAGAGAGTGTTGGGGTCAATTAATACTTTTGGTTCGCCGTCGAGGGATGTTAACGTGTAGAGTACGGATTGATTTTGTAGACCGTCATTCTTGTAGTAGAAATAGCGATCGCCTTCTTTGAAAGGTATGCCGTATTTTTCGTAATCCCAAAGTTGAGTCAGGCGCTGTTTGATTTTTTCCCGCGCCGGAATTTCGTTGAGGTAGGCAAAAGTAACTGCATTTTGGGCTTCCACCCAAGCTTGAGTTTCCTCAGAGTCGGGATTTTCCAGCCACCTGTAGGGGTCTGATACTTTGACGCCGTGGTAGTCGTCTATTTGGTCGATTTTGCGGGTTGTGGGGTAGCTTAAAGGTCGATCGAATTTAGCCATGATTTTTTACTCTCGGTAACTTTGTCCAGTTTAGCCTTTCGCGGCAGTGACGACAGGGAACAACGAAACTCAAGAGCAAAAACCAAATACCAAATACCCGATAGGTTGAAACCTGTCGCTACAAAGACAAAACCCGCCGACGCGGGTTTCATATCTTACAATTTTGTCATTGCGAGCCTCAGCGAAGCAATCGCAGAAGCTTAGGATATAGCTCTCGTCGCATTAATTGTAAACTCTTCATCCTCTCTTCTCTTCCTACCCTTCGGGAACGGCTTCGCCGAACGTTCCCTTGGCGTCTCGCGGTTCGTTTCTCTTACTTTTAAATCAGCCATCACCCGTTTTCAACTAATCCAACTCTCTCCTTCCTTCCAAAGCGCGAGCCAATGTAACTTCATCGGCATATTCCAAATCTCCCCCCATCGGCAAACCAAAAGCTATGCGCGTCACTAGGGTAAAAGGTTTTAATAAGTGACCGATATAAAGAGTAGTAGTTTCGCCTTCCACGCTGGGACTAATAGCAATAATTACTTCCTTAACCTTTTGCTGGCTAACCCGCCGGACTAACGGTTGAATGTTCAATTGTTCCGGGCCAATTCCATCCATCGGCGAGATAACGCCGCCAACAACATGATATTTACCCATATATTCCCGCGTTTTTTCTAAAGCGATTACGTCGCGGGATTCTGACACTACACAAATGGTATGAGTGTCGCGGTTGGTATTGCGGCAAATTTCGCAAACAGGGTCAGCAGATAAGTGAAAGCATACTTGACAGAAACCTACTTGCTGTTTGGCATCAATCAAAGATTTAGCTAGGGCTTGCACTTCTTCTTCCGGCCTCTTCAAAATATGTAAAGCGAGCCGCTGGGCTGTTTTTGGGCCGACTCCTGGCAAGCGCTGCAATTGTTCGATTAAACGAGCTAAAGGTCGAGTGTACATTAAAAATTGGCGGTAATTGGTAATATCATTTCTGGTTGATTCGCGACAATATAATTTGTGCGATGTAGGGCGGGTTTTACCAACCATCTATGTTTAAAACTAAGTATATCATAAACCAGCCCCGCCCATACACTGAGGAATATTGACTAATTTACCCTCCACTAATTTTAGCTTTGTAGCCTAACTTTGTGATGATTTCTAGCAGCTTTTGCTTGTGTTCGCCTTGAATTTCGATTTCATTATCTTTGACTGTGCCTCCAGTACCGCATTGGGCTTTTAGCTGCTTGGCTAAAGTTGCTAATGTTTCGGGTTTTTCCTGAAAGCCGCTGATGACTGTAACTGTTTTGCCGCCGCGTCCTTTTCGGGATGCTTCGATTTTGAGGTTTTGTTGATTGGGGGGAACTTCGGCAACTCCCCGTTGGAGGGCTGCGGAGTTGTCAACGTTGCCAAATTCGGAGTAAACTATTCGTTTGCCCTCGGTTGTTTTGCTGTCAGAATCTTTGCGTTTGGATGCTGCCATAGGTTAAGATGCTTGAACTTTTTTTACTGGTATTTCTAGTTTTAGCGGATTGGGGTATGGTTGCGATCGCTCGGAATGCGCTCTATCTTCTACTTATTGTATTAGCCCGTCAAGCGTTCAAGGAATTATAATGAAATTTGTTCGATCGGCTCAAGTCCACAACCGATTTGGTACGATCGACACCAAGCCTCTAGCTTACCCGCGAATCTAAAAAATCTAAAATCTAAAATCTAAAATCAAATGACTGTCACCCCCCTGCATCTCACTTCCGAAACCAGCGCCCAACGCCCAGACTCCCTCGGCAGATTCGGCAAATTCGGCGGCAAATACGTCCCCGAAACCCTGATGCCGGCTTTATTTGAACTAGAAGCCGCTTTCCACAAATACCGCAGCGAACCGGAATTTCAACAGCAACTCCAACAATTGCTCAAAGATTATGTCGGCCGCCCCAGCCCTTTGTATTTTGCCGAACGCCTCACAGAGCATTATGCTAAAGCAGACGGAACTGGCCCGCAAATTTACCTCAAACGCGAAGATTTAAACCACACCGGTGCTCACAAAATTAACAACGCTTTAGCTCAAGCATTGCTGGCAAAACGCATGGGCAAAAAACGGGTAATTGCTGAAACTGGTGCCGGTCAACACGGCGTTGCCACTGCCACAGTTTGCGCTCGTTTCGGTATAGAATGCGTTGTCTACATGGGCGTTCACGACATGGAAAGACAGGCTTTAAATGTGTTTAGAATGCGCTTGATGGGAGCCGAAGTGCGGCCGGTGGCTGCGGGTACGGGAACGCTGAAAGATGCGACTTCGGAAGCGATTCGCGACTGGGTGACAAATGTCGAAACAACTCATTACATTCTCGGTTCCGTGGCGGGCCCGCATCCTTACCCGATGATGGTACGCGATTTCCATGCGGTAATTGGTGAAGAAACGCGCGCTCAGTGTCAGGAAAAGTGGGGTGGTTTGCCGGATATTTTATTAGCTTGCGTTGGCGGCGGTTCTAATGCAATGGGTCTTTTTCACGAGTTTGTTGGGGAAGAAACTGTCAGATTGATCGGTATTGAAGCGGCCGGCGAAGGTGTGGATACAGACAAACACGCTGCTACTTTGACTAAAGGAAGTGTGGGAGTTCTGCACGGGGCGATGAGTTATTTGCTGCAAGATAATGAAGGTCAAGTGATTGAGCCGCATTCGATTAGTGCGGGTTTGGATTATCCGGGCGTGGGGCCGGAACACAGTTATTTGAAGGATGCGGGCCGGGCTGAATATTATAGCGTAACTGATGCAGAAGCGCTGGGAGCTTTTCAGCGGCTTTCGCAGTTGGAGGGGATTATTCCGGCTTTGGAAACTGCTCACGCTATCGCCTATTTAGAGACTCTGTGCCCGCAGCTAACAGGCAATCCGCGCATTGTGCTTAACTGTTCGGGACGCGGCGACAAAGACGTAAACACTGTGGCGAAGGTTCTCGATATCTAGTTTAGCGGAATCTGGGGCGATCGCTCTGTAGGAATTGGTAACAATTAACTTTATTTCTCGTTTGATTTTATGTCCAAAGGTTTGATTTTGACGTGCTTGGGATTGTTGACAATCCTGCCAAAGTGTGACACCTCCATTCCTACGCGATCGCTACCACAAACTCCCATGAATACTAATGTTGCTTCGAGTGCTATTACTGACTTAGAAAAAGCGGTTAACCAACAGATTAATCAATACCGAGCATCTAAAAAGTTGCCGCCGCTGAGTATCGATCCGCGAATTAGTCAGATAGCAAGAATTCACAGCCAAAATATGGCTAGCGGTAAAGTACGTTTCAGCCATGATGGATTTGAAGGGCGGGCGAAAGCAATTATTATTCCTTATCAAAGTGTAGCTGAAAATGTTGCTTACAATTTTGGTTACAGCGACCCGGTACGCAATGCTGTTAAGGGTTGGATTAAAAGTGACGGCCACCGCAAAAATATGGAAGGTCAGTTTAACGTGACCGGTATTGGGATTGCAAAAAATGCCAAAGGCGAGTATTATTTTACTCAGCTTTTTGTCCGCAGTCGATAATTTGAAGGAAGGCACGACTTAATTATCGAGTGTGAGGTAGATGCTGAAGTCAGAAGGAAGAGGGAAGACAGAAAAGGGTAGTCAACAGTCAACAATCAACAGTCAACAGTCAACAGTCAAAAATTACTAATAATGGAATTTGCAGATTTTCAAGTGTGCGATCGCGATCTTCCCGATTCTCTCTTATCTTATTATTTGACAGCAGAGGCGATCGCCGTTGATACGGAAACAATGGGTTTGATGCCGTGGCGCGATCGCTTGTGTTTAGTGCAGTTGTGCAATCCCGAAGGTAAAGTTGCAGTGGTGCGGATTGCCAAAAGCCAGACAGCAGCACCGAATTTAAAGAAATTAATGGAAGCAGAAAATATTGAGAAAGTATTTCACTTTGCGCGCTTCGATCTGGCAACAATGCGTTACAACTTAAGTATTGACATTGCACCTGTTTTCTGCACAAAAATAGCGAGCAAACTTGCGAGAACTTACACCAACAAACACGGACTTAAAGATTTAATTCAAGAATTGGAAAAAGTAGAACTCAACAAAACTTCTCAAAGTTCTGACTGGGGAAATTCTGAGCATCTTTCAGACGAGCAACTCAGCTACGCTGCTAATGATGTCCGCTATTTGCTGAGCGCTAAACAAAAGTTGAGTGCTATGTTGCAGCGAGAAGAACGCTGGGAAATTGCACAGCAATGTTTTCAGTGTTTGCCAGTTTTTGTGAGTTTGGATTTATTGCAATACAAGGATGTTTTCGAGCACAGTTGAAACTCGTGCAGTTAGAAACCTCTCGATCGAACTAGGCAATTGAAATCAATTCCGCGCTTCATCGTCCGGGGTAAAATCCTGTCAACAATCAACCGCAGACTGTGCAACCGGAATTGAGCTAATTAATCTGCGTTAATCTGTGTCTATCAGCCCTGATCTGCGGTTCAAAAAAGAGAATGTGTTAACCGCCCGGACAAAGGATTGACGCCCATTCACGCAGAGGAAGAGAAGAAATATCTGAATAATTCCGATGCTAACAGATTGGATACTAAATCCCTACTGCACAAACTTTCGTCGGCGCAGACTGATCAATAAAGGAGAAATATAGGAAGAAACAGGGTTTGAGGTCAGCGAGTCCGATCGCGAAAACAGTCATCTATGACTAATTAACGCTGGTGGGAATGGTGTTCGTGCATCAAAGCTTCTATTTGGCCGTCAAGATTTCTAATCACCTGTTCCAAAGCGGGCAATCCCTCTAAAGGCAAAGGAGAAAGCCGAGTTCGATAGCGTATTAGATTAACTTTTCGCTGCAATTCTTCGGCCAGCCGCAGCGCGTCCCGACTCAAATTAGACAACTGCTGCTGCTGGTAAAACCTCAAAGCTGCCCCGCGCAAAACTTGCAGCGTGGCTTCTTCCTTGCCCCCCACCGCCATTACCCGCAAGCGCAACAGCAAATGAGTTTCTTGATATATGCGTTCAACTTCGACTTGTTGGGGCTGTTCCACCGGGCAAATAGGCATATCTGTCAGCCGCTTCAACTCGTCGATGACCTCTTGGAACAGGACGGGTTCGATACCTTCGATCATCGATTTTAAAACCCCGTCTTGACTCCAAAGAATTCGCCCTTGGGATTGGTGCCGCTCAAAAAACAGGCGGCCGATACCCTCTAGTAGCACTCTACCGAGCAATTCTTGCAGCAGTTGGGGCGCGGGCAAAGTTGCCAAAACTTGGACAGGACTTGATAAGTGCAAGGCCTCGACATCCAAAACCGACAGATCTGCAGGCGTCGGGAAAACCTCAGCCCCGGCAGGTGTCATTGCTGCGGGGACTGGTTTAAACCGCTCGCGAGCGGGAATCGAGGGTTCGGGCCCAGACTGCTGCGTTTCTGCTTTGGGGCCAGAAATTACTGGTGCGGGATTTTTGGGTGTTGGGGCTGCTGCGGTTTCAGTCTGGCTGGGTGCTCTGAGCTGGCTCCCGTGGAGCAAGTAAGCTGAGAGCATCGAGCGCTGAGTTTCCGATGCAATTGGCTCAGTTGTGACTGAGCAATTCATGTAAGCTAAAATCCGCTGCACGTAGTCCAAGGCGGAGTCGTCTTGGGCATCGACTACGCCCAATTTAAATAGATTACCTTCTAGAGATAGAGGCAAAACTTGATAGTAAAGGCAAGCTTCAAAGGGGACAACTGTGTCGATTAGTTGAAATATTCGATCGGAGTCCATTGTAGCTGCGGATTCTGTTGAAGATGTATGTATCATTAGCTGCTCTGTAGTCGGAAGCGCAATCGAACGCGACGCACCAACCTGATGCCAGAAAGTTCAATGCTGCAACTTCCCTGACGGAGGAATTGCTCTAACAACCGGAAGCTTTTATTAAATAAAAATCCTTAGTCCCAGTATTTTCTCCGTTCTGTATTGCAGCATCAAATTTTACCAAAAGATTGACAACTACATGATGACTGGCGCACTCTTGACCAACTATCATCGAGCGCGCGAGATTGATTCCCGTAGCTGGCAACGACAGAATTATGTCTTTAATGCGCAAGTATTATAGATGCACCCCAACCGATGATTTACGGGCAACCGCTTAATTTAGGATTGGTTAAAAAATCCTCAAAAGTCGATCGCGCTGATAGTATCTTATCCTAAGCAGCAGCGATCGTCATTAATTCCCTTGCCGTTAACCTTCGACGGACGACACGGAATTGCGGAGGGATTGAGCTGCTAAATAGAGTTTGCTCCACTCGCCGATGACTTGATTGGTTTTCAGCTTTAATTCAGATGCGATCGCCTCTACACTTTTCCCTGCTTTGAGCGATTCTACCAACCGCCGCTGCACCGGCGTGAGGTTTTGTAAATATTGCTGCCACTGAGCGGGAGTCAAGCCCAAACTGTGTTCTTGGAGCGAAGTTTCCAGCCAGTTGGCGACTAATTCCGGTGCTTGTTTGACCGCAAAAACCCGAATCGCGTGGTAACTGACTTTTTCTCGCAAGCGGTAAATTTGCTTGATTGGAACCTTCAACTCCTCGGCAATTGCCTCTTGGGAACGACCTTGCAAGTAAAGCCGCAGCCACTGGGAAGCCAGCGGATCGACTTCAGCAGCCAAGTAATTCTCAAATTCTTGTTGGACAATCTGCCGCTGAGTTTGCTGCTCTTCCCAAGCTTGATGTTCTCGGTACTCGGACATGGCCTGTTCGTCTAGCAGGCTGAGCGGTTCGTCGGTATCGTCGGGTAGAACCTGTTCCGACACCAGCCGCACCCAGTCTCCAGCAGGCACTTGCGTCAACCCGCCCCGCTGGGCACGCCGCAGGTAGTTGACAAAACGGTACACCAGCAGCGGCTGGTTGCGGATCGGCCGCAAGCAGTATTCTTCTGTGCTCGCTAGCAGCAAAGCATTTCGCAGGCGTCTGTCTGAGGTGCATTCGGCAATCCAAGCGACTTGCTGCTGCAGGTAGCGATCGGAATTGAGCATTTCCTGAATCACTTCTTGTAGGACCTCCACCGCACTCCGCTGTCTGTCGCGACTCAGGGAAACCCACGCTTGGATTTTTTGCCGGAGCACAACCAAGCCGCCGAGCCGCCCGATCAAGTTGCGGTAAGCTTTTTCTGGCGGTATTCCCAGATACCGAGAAATCAAAATTCGATATAAAAAGTCGATCGCCCCAGAGGCGACGGTTAGTTGAGCCGGAGCAAGAGTGTCAAATCTTTCTGGCCTGTCTCCCAACAGCCAGCGGACAACACTCTCGCGAGTGCTAGAACTCTCCTCCGGGCAATCTTGTTCGAGTCGCGACTTCCAATCTTGTGCCAGTCTTTGAGCCAAAGTCATGAGCTGTTGAGCTATTTGTCTTTCACCCCCGATTTTACGTGGTATGCTGATCATTTGAGTCTTTTTGGATTTAATAGGACTTGCGCATCGGTAAAATCATTCTGTAATTGGGTTATCGCGATCGCAATTGCAGGTTTTTTTTTCAGTGCCGATCGGTAAGTTTGTAATGATGGAACGGGCAGATCGATTGCCTATTGACAAAAACACCTTACACTGTTATATGGCTAACTTTTTATTAGAACTCGGTACGGAAGAATTGCCCGCATCTTTTGTCGCAGGCAGCGCCGAGCAGTGGCAGCGGCTTGTACCTGCAAGTCTGGCAGAAGAATCATTGACAAATGAATCAATTAATGTATACGCTACTCCGAGGCGTTTGGCCGTTCTGGTGAAAGGACTGCCAGTTAAGCAATTAGACAGAGAAGAAGAGGTAAAAGGGCCGCCGGCGAGTTCCGCTTTTAAAGATGGCAAACCGACGAAAGCAGCCGAAGGTTTTGCGAAAAAGCAGGGCGTAGAAATTGATGCTTTGGAAGTTCGCGCTACCGATAAAGGCGATTTTGTTTTTGTGCTCAAAAAGATTCCGGGGCGGATGAGTGCGGATATTTTGGCAGAACTTGTGCCGCAGTGGATTAACAAGTTAGAAGGCAAAAGATTTATGCGGTGGGCCGACGGAGATTTGAAGTTTCCGCGCCCGATTAGATCGCTCGTGGCGCTGTTAGATGATACTGTACTGCCAATTACATTGGTGAGCGGTTCGGATACGGTCAAGAGCGATCGAATTTCCCAAGGACACCGGGTGTTAAATCCGCAGCCTGTCTCAATTCCCCAAGCAGAGGATTATGTCGAGTGTCTGCGGGCTGCTTGCGTTGAGGTCGATCGAACCCAGCGCAAAAATCAAATTAAAGCACAAGTAGAAGCCGCAGCAACAAAACAAGGCGGTTACGCCGACATTACCGAAGATTTGTTAGAAGAAGTCACCGACTTAGTAGAATGGCCGAACGCAGTTGTCGGCAGATTTGACGAGGAATTTTTGATATTGCCGCCGGAAGTAATCACCACAATTATTGTCACAAACCTGCGGTATTTTCCCATCCTCAAAAGTCCCGATTATCCCGAACTGCTGCCCTACTTTATTACAATTTCCAACGGCGATCCCGCTAAAGCCGCGATTATTGCCGCCGGTAACGAGCGAGTAGTGCGGGCGAGATTGGCAGACGGTCAGTTTTTCTACAAAGCCGACTTGGTAAAGCCTCTAGAGGATTATTTGCCTAAGTTGGAAACAGTTACTTTCCAGGAAGATTTGGGGAGTGTGCGCGCAAAGGTCGATCGTCTGTGCAAGATTGCCAGTTTAATTGTCAATCAACTGCAAATCACAGAGGAAGAGCAAGCTGATGTAGCCAGAGCAGCCTTACTTTGCAAAGCCGACCTCGTAACCCAAATGGTTTACGAACTTCCCGAAATGCAAGGAATCATGGGGCAGAAATACGCCTTAGCAAGTGGAGAGTCGGAAACAGTAGCCACAGCGATTTTTGAACATTATTTGCCCAAAGGTGCGGGCGACAATTTGCCCCAAACTCTCACAGGTCAAGTTGTCGCAATAGCCGACAAATTAGATACATTAGTCAGCATCTTCGGTTTGGGAATGTTGCCGACTGGTTCATCCGATCCCTTCGCTTTGCGCCGCGCAGCCAATGCAATAACTAACATTATTTGGGCGGCTCAGTTGCCAGTCAACTTGCACCAGTTGCTCGCAGCAATTGTTGCCGAATTTACCGCAGCGCGCCCAGAAACACCTGGGGAGTTGCTGGATCAGTTATACGAGTTTTTCTTGCAAAGAATTCGGACTTTGCTGCAAGAAGAAAAGAATGTAGATTACGATTTGGTAAATGCAGTTTTGGGAGAAAACGACCCAGAATATACTGAACGAGCATTGAGAGATTTGTTGGACGCACTCGAAAGAGCGCTTTTCTTGCAACAAATCCGCAATAACCAGACTTTGGATCTAATTTACGAAACAGTCAACCGTTCAACTCGTTTGGCGGCTCAAGGTGATTTGGATAAGGTAGAATTGGAACCGAAAACTGCGGTGAAACCCGAGTTATTTCAAAAGTCGTCCGAACAAGCTTTTTACGATGCAGTAGTGCAGTTAGTGCCGCAAACGCAGCTATCCAAACAAACTCGGAATTACCAGCAATTAGTAGATAGTTTGACGGAAATTGCTCCGACTGTCAGCAACTTTTTCGACGGCCCAGAAAGTGTTTTGGTGATGGATTCTGACCCGGAAATTAAGCAAAATCGGTTGAATTTACTGGGTTTGCTGCGGAATCACGCGCGGGTGTTGGCTGACTTTGGGGCGATCGTCAATCGATTTTAGATTTTGGATTTTGGATTTTAGATTGAAGAATTTAACTGCTTCCCTGGTATAGCTTGGAAGCCCATTTCACTCTTGCTCTGCCTCGCTCTTGAAAATGGAGGCAGAGCCTCCGAATCTGCGTTACCAGGTAGAGCCTGGAAACGAGCCGAAACAGTCATAATTTAAGCAAAATGGCCAATAGTCAACAACCAATTCAAGGTTAAGATATAAACTTATAAAACCAGGGAAGTTTTCTCCATCACACACACAACTTATGCCGATCGCTCATATCATTGGACTAGGAAAATCAGGAATTGCCGCCGCAAGACTGCTAAAACGCGAAGGATGGGAAGTAACGCTGAGCGATCGCTCATCTTCTCCAAATTTACTCGAACAGCAACAGGAACTTGCTAGCGAAGGAATTGCAGTTGAGTTAGGTAAATCTTTTGAACCAGTCGAATCTATAGAATTAATAGTAGTAAGTCCGGGCGTTCCCTGGGACAGTCCAGCATTAGTGCGCGCCAGAGAGTTAGGCATTGAAACAATCGGAGAAATGGCTCTCGCGTGGCGTTATCTCAAATCTCCTTGGGTGGGAATTACCGGCACTAACGGCAAAACTACTACTACTGCTTTAATTGCTGCTATTTTTGAAGAGGCCGGGCTTTACGCTCCCGCTTGCGGCAATATTGGCTATGCTGCGTGTGAATTAGCTTTAGCCGAAAAACAGCCGGATTGGGTAATCGCAGAAATCAGCAGCTATCAGATAGAATCCTCGCCGTTTGTAGCGCCGCGCATCGGAGTTTTGACGACTTTGACGCCGGATCACCTCAGCCGCCACAAAACTTTGGAAAATTACTACAGCATTAAAGCGCATTTGCTGAAAAAATCTGAATTGCAAGTAATCAACGGCGACGATCCTTGTTTGCGGCAGCAAGGAGTTGACATTTGGCCGGATGCGTGTTGGACGAGTGTCAAAGGTGAAAAAGAACTGTTGGGCGATCGCACTTTTGGAGCTTACATCGAAAACGGTTGGGTAATAGCTCAAAGCGAGAAAATTCTGCCTGCTGATTCTTTGCGGATGGTGGGAGAACACAATTTGCAGAATTTGTTAATGGCGGTGGCTGCGGCTAATTTAGCGGGGATAGATAAAAGTGCGATCGCCCGGGCGATCGCTAAATTCCCCGGAGTTTCGCACCGCCTCGAACACATCTGCACTTGGGAAGGCATAGATTTCATCAACGACAGCAAAGCTACTAATTATGACGCCGCCCAAGTCGGGTTGGCTTCTGTGAGTGCACCGGCGATTTTAATTGCGGGCGGCGACGCCAAAGAAGGGGACGATCGCGCGTGGATTGATACAATCAAGGCGAAAGCTGCTGCGGTGCTGTTAATTGGAGATGCAGCGAGTCTTTTTGCCGATCGGCTCAAACAAGCAAATTACAACGCTTGGGAAATAGTCGAAACAATGGAAAGAGCAATTCCGCGAGCTGCCGAATTAGCCCAACAAAATCATGCTAAAGTAGTGCTGCTTTCCCCAGCCTGTGCTAGCTTCGATCAATACCAAAACTTCGAGCAACGGGGCGATCATTTCCGCCAATTATGCCTCGAATCCCTAGTTTAGATATGTCATTGTTCGCTGTGTACAAATTCAGATTGTATACACAGCGAACACTAACAGAATTAAATCTGCGTCTGTCGGCTTACATCTGCGGTTAAAACTTAAAACCTCTAATTTCGGCCAATCTATTTTAATTAACAGTCTTCCAAACAGTCTTAATTCTCTCCTGTTCTTCCCATTCTAGCGTCTCAAAAACAATCATTATTTCCTCATGAGTATAATCAATAATGATTGCTGTTAATTGAGACAATGTTTCAGCTTCCAGCATCGCTAGTTTTAACTTTGCCATTGCTTCTCGATCCATTAATACTATAGTTTGAATATTAACCTCCCTTTCATTTTAATAATACTTGCAAATCTCTTTTACTTTTGGATTGACACTGGCAACCATAGCCGCATTTATTGTATCAGAGTTGCGCGACGATATTTGAAACTGTGGGTTACAAAGCTGAGAGCGCAATTTTTCATCAATCTCCAAAATCTCCCCTTCCGAAGTTAAAAGCTGCTGCAACAAAATTCTAATTTCCTGTTCCAGTTGGCGATTTCCCTGTAGAAAAAAATCTTGAGAATTAGAACGAAACAAGCCGCTATTAATTTGCTGAATTTCGCTGGATATCATCACTTGGGCTGAGGCAGCCGCCGGGAATCCAAAAGATATTGCTAGCGACAAACTAAGAATTATCTTTTTGAGAATGCTCTTCATGACTTTCTGTGAGATTTTTTACCTCAGTTGGTTTCTCGTCTTCTGAGTCACTTGCTAATTCATCTTCTTGTTCGATTTTTTCTTGCCACTCGACAAGTTGTTGAAAAAGCTGCTGGTTAACTTGAAATACAGGTTTGTTTGTTTCTGACATATTTACTACTCCTAAAATTAATTACCTTAAGCACAGGTAAAATACCTGTGCTAGAAAACAATGATGTCGGTGAAAGCTATGCTTAAACCTTCAGCAGCGACATGATGATGCCTGTGAAGGAACCGCCAAGCAGAGTTAAAGTAGCTAAGGTACTAATGCCAAAACCCAGGGCTCTTTTTTCGGCTGCTTGATAATATCCCCAAGCAAACAAAATGCGTCCAATTATCCAAACTGCGCCGATTGCCGAGGCCCAAATTGGGCTGATAAATTGGGAGAACAGCCACAGCGAGGGCAAAAATAGAATCATTTGCTCTACAGTATTTTGCTGAACTCGCAACACTCGCTCAAAGTCTGGATTTCCTGTCACCTGCGGGGGAGAAACTTTGTATTTAAATCTAGCTCTGCCGACGTTGATCGTGACAATAAAATAGAGCAATAATGCTGAGGCGGTAACTAGGCTTGGCCAAAGTGCGGCGTTTGTTTCTGCGAGCATGATTGGGGTATGATTCGAGTGGAGTAGATATGTTAATTATAAGGCAAAAGGCATCAGGAAGGTAGTTTAAGAGATTTTGACGCGGATACACGGATTAATAAATGCCCCATCCCCATGCCCCATGCCCCATGCCCAATTAATGCAGCAATTCCTCTAATTTTTGCTGGTTCCACAAATACTGATAAAGCCCTGTTTGCCCTACCAATTCAGCGTGAGTGCCGCTCTGAACTATTTCTCCTTTCTCCATCACAAAAATGCGATCGGCACTGGCCGCCGCCGACATTTGATGCGAGATAAAGATGACCGTTTTGCGATCGGTTCCCCTTGCCAAATTTTGCAAAATATCGGTAGCAGTTTGATTGTCAACGCTGGAAAGAGCATCATCCAAAATGAGCACGGGGGCATCAACTAACAAAGCGCGAGCAAGTGCCGTCCGCTGGCGCTGTCCGCCGGATAAGGTAATGCCGCGCTCGCCGACAACTGTTTTGTACTGTTGCGGAAAGTTGAGGATTTCGGCGTGAATTTGCGCTTGTTTTGCCGCAGCTTCAATCTCGGGCTGTTCCGCTAAAGGATTCCCGTAACGGATGTTATTTTTGATAGTAGTTCCGAACAGAAAACTTTCTTGGGGAACGTAGGCGATCGCCCCGCGCAATTGCGTTAGTTTCACCTTAGTAATATCTTGTCCGTCTACAAATAACTGACCCGGATCGATATCTAGCAAGCGTGGCAGCGCATTAGCTAAAGTTGATTTTCCCGAGCCGATCGCCCCGACAATTGCGACAGTTTCGCCCGGTTTTATGGTAAAATTAACATCTTTAAGCGCGGGTGTCTTAGCACCCGGATAAGTAAAATTTAGATGGCGAGCCGCAATTTCGCCTTTGACTGGAGTTGGCAGTTCAACTGCACCGGCAGCATCTTTAATTTGCGGTTCCACAGTCAGAATTGATTCGATGCGATCGACACTCACTTCTCCCCGCTGGTAAGCAGTAATTGTGAAACCCAACAGCGCCGTCGGAAACACCAAACGCTCGACATAAATCAGCAACGCCACAAAATCGCCAATGCTAATTTCACCCTGAGCAATTGCCCCGCCACCGGCTGAAAGCAGCACCAACAAACTGATGCTTGCCAAACCGCCCAGCAGTGGAAAAATAAAGTTTCTCGTTTTTGCTAAGAGCAAGTTTGCTGATAGCAACTGTGCGTTGGAATTGCGAAAAGCTCGGCGTTCGTTTTCTTCTTGAGCGTAGATTTTAATTACGGAAATCCCGCTCATATCTTCCTGAATTAAATCGCTCATCGCTGACAGTTCCTCTTGCACGGCTAACTGTTGGATGCGAAGTTTGTCGCTAAATAACTGCACCAAAACTAGCATTAAAGGATAAACTGCGATCGCCAACAGCGTTAGCTTTAGATTAATCCCCAGCATCACCGGCAAAGTCAAAGCGTAAGCAAAAGCTGTATTCGCCAAACTCAGCACCGCAAACCCTACCAAGCGGCGAATATTGTCCAAGTCGGAAGTAGCGCGGTTAATTAAATCTCCTACCGTATTGGCAGCAAAATAAGACGGTTCTAAAGTTAATAAATGATTAAATATTTGCTGTTTGAGGTCAAATTCGACTTGGCGTCCCACGCCAAACAGCAAAATCCGCGACGCCATCCGAATCACCCACATGATTGAGGCGAGAATCAGAATTAGTGCCACGAAGTTGAAAACTTCGTCAAATTTATTCGCAAATTGGAGAGTGTCAACTGCATTCCGAATCAGCAGGGGAATGTAAACGCCCACAGCATTGACAACTAATAGCGAAAAAACGCCCCAGAATGTTGGTTTCCAGTGCGGGCGCATATAAGAGCCGAGTTTTTGCAGTCGAGAATAACGAGCCATGTGTTAGTGAGTAATTTGAGATTGACTGAGAAAAGGAAGAAGGTTCGGCAACGGATGAGTGTAACGGATGTAACGGATGAAAGGAACAAGGTACAAGGAAGAATGAAGAAGTCCGAGGGAAGGCGCAATCTTCAGCTCATGTTTCAGCAATTAAGAACGTCATCATCGTCGTCGGGCGTGGTTGCTATAGAAGGTAAAAGGTCGAAAAAAAAGAATAGAAGCTCTATCGAAAGGTAGATGACTGAAAACACAAATTAAGAAATTTTTGAATAAAAATTCTGCTTTGGGATGACGCGCCATAAAAGTTGGGTTTGGGGCCGAACCAAAATTCGATCGAGATGTCACAAACCACATTATATCTGTGGGCACAGGATATCTGTGGATACACGATATCTCTGAGGACAGGGCAATGCCGTGTCCCCACAGCGGGCAGGGAAACGGCATTGCCCTGTCCTTAGCCACCCGGAACGAGCTTGCCCAAATCTCCAATCCGCCCCCGCAACCCCCCGCACCGTTGAGGCGCGCTACAATCAAAAATCGATCGGCTTAGCACTCAGACTCAGAGAGTGCTAAATTTGCTAATGTAAGCGACAGGAGACAAACATGACCAAAATAGTTGCATTTAGCGACAAATCTCGGCGGGCACTAGAACGCGGCGTCAATCAACTCGCCGATGCAGTCCGCATCACCTTGGGCCCGAAAGGCCGGAACGTCCTATTGGAAAAGAAATACGGCACTCCCCAAATCGTTAACGACGGTATCACCGTTGCTAGGGAGATCGAACTCGAAGACCCCCTGGAAAATGCCGGCGCTCGCTTAATTCAAGAAGTAGCCTCCAAAACTAAAGATATCGCAGGCGACGGCACAACAACCGCAACGGTTATAGCTCAATCCCTGATTCGCGAAGGTTTGAAGAATGTCGCCGCTGGCGCGAATCCAGTTGCGCTGCGCCGGGGTATTGAAAAAACGATCGCCCACTTGGTGCTGGAAATCGAGAAATTGGCGAAACCCGTCGAAGGAAGCGCCATTGCTCAGGTCGCCACTGTCTCCGCCGGTAACGACGAAGAAGTCGGCGCCATGATTGCCCAAGCAATGGAAAAAGTCACGAAAGACGGCGTAATTACTGTAGAAGAGTCGAAATCTCTGACAACAGAATTGGAAGTTGTCGAAGGGATGCAGTACGATCGCGGATATCTTTCTCCGTATTTCGTCACCAACACCGATCGCATGGAAGTTGATTACGAAAACGCTCGCATCCTGATTACCGACAAAAAAATTAGCTCGATTCAAGAACTAATTCCAGTTCTCGAAAAAATCGCCCGCACCGGTCAACCGTTCCTAATTATCGCCGAAGATATTGAAGGCGAAGCTTTGGCAACTCTGGTAGTCAACAAAGCCCGCGGCGTATTGAACATCGCAGCTACCAAAGCTCCTGGTTTTGGCGATCGGCGCAAAGCTATGCTTCAAGATATCGCCGTGCTCACCGGCGGTCAACTGATTTCCGAAGAAGTCGGACTCAGCATCGATACGGCAACTCTAGAAATGCTCGGTACCGCCCGCAAAATTACGATCGACAAAGAAAACACGATCGTTGTTGCTGGCGACGAACACAAAGCTGACGTGCAAAAACGGATCGAACAAATCCGCAAGCAGCTAGAAGCGACGGATTCCGAGTACGACAAGGAAAAGCTAACCGAACGCATCGCCAAACTCGCCGGCGGCATCGCTGTAATTAAAGTCGGCGCAGCTACCGAAACCGAGCTCAAAGACCGCAAACTGCGTATTGAAGACGCTCTGAACGCTACTAAAGCTGCTGTGGAAGAAGGTATCGTTGCCGGAGGCGGCACGACGCTAATTCACTTGATTACAAAAATAGATGCGATCGCCAATACTTTAGACACCGAAGAACAAGTAGGCGCTGAGTTGGTGAAGAAAGCTTTGGAAGCACCTTTGCGTCAAATCGCTGATAATGCCGGCGTTGAAGGTTCGATCGTCATCGAACGAGTGCGGGCGAGCGAGTTCAACATTGGCTACAACGCTCTCACCGACGTGTACGAGGATATGATTGCCGCCGGGATTATTGACCCGGCTAAGGTGGTGCGATCGGCTTTGCAGAATGCCGGTTCCATTGCTGGTATGGTGCTGACCACTGAAGCTGTGATTGTCGAAAAACCCGAGAAGAAAAAAGCCGGCGGCGACATGGGCGACATGGGCGGCATGGGCGGCATGGGCGGCATGGGCGGCATGGGCGGCATGGGCGGCATGGGCGGCATGGGCATGATGTAGTCTTCAGTCATTAGTCTGTAGCCTGTAGGGTGCGCCATAAGCACCCTTAGTGTCAACAAGCGCGTCTTATTTAGTACCCGTCTACTGTTTGACGATTAGGGCAGCTTCAAGTCCCCCCGGCGCCCCCTGATAGTCCGGGGGGACTTGAAGCTATCAAAGTCCCCGCAACGATTCGTCCGATGCAATGGGGATCGGGACTCTCGCT
>JAICRN010000305.1 GCA_025937335.1 Microcoleus sp. TY_ISSM_2_bin.22 | reverse complement strand
GCAGTGCGGTGTCCTCGCTTGTCATAAGGAGTGCAGCCGGAAACTATATGAGTCCAGATCCCCCTAAATCCCACTAAATAAGGGGGACTTTGAGAAGACTCTTGTCCCCCACTTCGTAGGGGGGGATCTAGGCTTAATAGTCCAACACAATTCTGTGATATCAATTCCGGTAACACCGGAATCATATAAACGCAGGACACGGCACTGCCGTTTCCCTACCCCAATTATTTGTAGGGAAACGGCCAGGCGCGGTGTCCTGATTGTGGGTAATATAATTCCGATGCTACCGGATTTGATATCATATTAAATCCGGTAACATCGTCGGGCGTAAAATCCAGTCAACAGTCAACTGCGGACGGCGCAACCGGAATCGATCTAATTAATCTGCGTTAATCTGTGTCGCTCTGCCCTCATCTGCGGTTAAAAAAAGTTAATTTATTAACCGCAGATGAGGGATTGACCCTGATTCACGCAGAGGTCGAGAAGAGATATCTGAATAATTCCGATGCTAACAGATTTAATATTACGCACAAACTTGGTTGCTTCAAGTAATTTGCTCATATACGCTGGATCGCGACAACCACGAACCGTTTTTTTTTGAAGCGTGCGTCCAGGAACGATAATAGAAATTTAACCCGATCCTGTATGGCTCTATGCACACCAAAATTTACTGCTGTTTGTTCAAAAAATCTAATCCTAAAAAAATAGCTGCGATGCTTCCTGCTACACAAATTTCTCGGTTTGATATTTTTAACAAAACTTCGGCAAGCGGTACTAAAACTACTTCAATATCTTCTGTAATGTCCAATTGTATTTCGCTGGCAAGCTTGACATTTTTAGCAAAGTATAGGTAAATAGAATTGGTGTCTTTTACGGGGTTATCATATAAGGTTGCTAGTTCCAAAATTTCTTCGGCAACATATCCCGTTTCTTCGGCAAGTTCTCTGATCGCAGCAGATTGGCCGCTTTCTTCAGCAGGATTGAAAGCTCCGGCCGGCAGTTCCAGCAAAATCTCGCCTGCTCCATGCCTGTATTGGCGCACAAATACAAGTTCTTGCTGCTCTGTAGTGGCAAATACTAGGGCGATATTGGGTCGGACATGAACAAAAAAGTCGTCGATAATTTGTCCGCTTGGCAATTCTATTTCATCTTGTCTAACCTGACACCACTTGTTGTTAAGAACGAAGCGCGAGCGCAATAATTTCCATTTAGTTAAATTTTTCATATCGCCATAATGCTAAACTTTCAGCGTCATCAGAAGGCACAATTTACCCATCAATAATTTATTGGAAATCTAAAATTTCACTCAGCCGCCATGCCATACAAAACATTACTCCCAAGATTTTGGGAAGACTTACAAAAATTGACTGTTAATTCTCTAGCAACCGGATTGTTTGCGATCGAGTCGCTGAGTTTGAGTCTAGCAGTCGCCGCCGCAGTTGCAGCAGTGTCCGCAGCCCAGCCACCAGCAAATGCTTCTACAGTCACAAGTTGGCAGTTCGATCCGGCGACGAATCAATTAGAAATTACTCTCCCAGAGGGAACAACTCCCACATATTCTGTACTCAACCCGTCTCAGATTGCTGTGAATTTGCCCAATACTGAGATCGGAGTAGATGCAACTCAGCTATACCCGCAAGGCACAGTGCGTTCTGTGGGGGTGAGTCAACTTCAACCGGGAACGGCGAGAATTCTGGTGAATTTGGCTCCGGGAGCAGCTTTCAGGGCAGGGCAAGTTCAATTCCAAAGAATCGGAGTAGAAAATCGCTGGGTGTTGCGTCCTTCGATCGAACCTACTTCGAGTATGGAAACTCGGGAAACTCAACCCCAGCCTGTAATACAAGTACCGCAAAACCAGCCGCCGAGAGATCCCAACTCAACTGCTGCCACAGAGGTCGATCGAGCTGAGCCTCCTACTTCCCCGAATCCCGCTACAAATTCTTGGCAGCAGCCAACTCCAAACGACCAAATCCGGCCGATAACACTGCCTTTAGTCAATTTTCCCCTTAACGAACGCCGTGGGGTACAAGCTGCTGCTGTACCCGGCCTAGCTCCTCCAAGAACGGCGGCTGCTGCACTCCAACAGCGGATGCTTATTTTTGGTGAACCACTTCCTCGGGGACGATAAAATGCCCGTTAGCAGGTTACAGTCAAGTTTGATGAAATTCTTGTGGCGAGTAAGGGTTGGGCCTCCCGCCAGCCCTAAAAATACAGCGCAAGATGCCCGACAGCTTATGAAATAAAGTAGGGACTTAGGCTTGTCCTAAGTCCCTACCACATATCTGTACTTCACCTCACCTAACTTAAAACCGCTATGGCGATTTAGAAACTTTGACCTTCAGTCGTTGGAGCTATCGAACCCGGTTGGTTGAGGAACAGGTTTTTAGCGCCGTCGTTTTGGTAGATACAGTTAATTTCGGGTTGAGCTTCCAGGGGGCCGGTGAAGCCAAAGGTGTTCATGCGATTTTTGCACTCTCGCACTTGGTTTTGGCTGATGAGTTTTCTTTGTTCCAGAATTGCCCAGTTATTGGTTCGCAGGACGCATCCGGGACGCATGCTCGGCTGCGAGATGTAGACGTTGAAGGGGTTGAGGGTGACGTAGAGCCGCATATCTGTCACCATGGCGCTTGCTCCAAACTGCACGCAAAGTTCTGGGTTCGGGGCGCTGCGATCGATAAATTCGCGGGATGCTACGTTTTCTGGGCTAATGGTAGCGGTGGAGCTAAAAGCAATGCCAATCCCAATTCCCAGAATAAAGACGGCTGTTAAAATCCCAAGGGTGGCGGAATTCAGGAAAGAGGGTTTGCCAGACTGAGGTTGGCGGCGCGACGGTGCGCCAAATAAGCCGGAGTCTTCATCTCCCCAGGATGGGTCGCCGCTGAATCTATCGTCGTTGTAGGATTTAGGTTTGCGTTTCATATAAGGTTCCGTCAGTTCTGGAGACTCAACAGGTAGTAGTTTGTTATTTTTAACAGATCTGGCCTTTCTAATATTATGGCGCTAGGAAGGTGGTTGCGGAGGATCCAGGACACCCCCTTTGGTTTTGGTGTGGGGTTCACAGCTCGCGATCGACCAGGGTACTGCCTTGTCTGAAGTTTCAGATTTCAATAAAATAACTGAAAGTGACATACTCTTGCACAGCGGAGGAATCCGGCTCAAGATTGTTGACAAATTTTAACATTTTACAAGTCAGGAGGTATAGATTAGTGTCTGTCGAAATTATTCAAAAGCCTTCCACAGTCCGCAAGCTTGCACCGCGCTACCGCGTGCTGCTGCACAATGATGATTTCAATCCTATGGAGTATGTGGTGCAGACTTTGATGGCTACGGTACCGAGTCTGACTCAGCCACAGGCTGTGAATATTATGATGGAAGCCCACACTAACGGGTTGGGACTGGTGATTGTTTGCGCTCTCGAACACGCTGAGTTTTACTCTGAAACGCTCAACAATCATGGATTGAGCAGCAGCATCGAACCTGACGATTAGAACCTGAGGGTACTGCAAGGGATTCGCCGAGCGCGTTTCAGAGTGAAATCGCTCATACCCCGATATAAAAAAGCCAAGGGTTAGGCCCCTGGCTTTTTGTTATATTTACTGCGGTAGAGATGGAAACTTGAAGAGGATAGGTTTTTCGGAACGGCAGGTAGTGGTTCGGAGCTAGGTGAGCTCGATCGCCAATTTCAACTCTCCAATCTCAAATCTTTATCCGATGAAATTAATGAGCAAATTAATAACGTCCTCCTCCGCCGCCTCCTCCTGCGCGACCAAATTTTCCAGGACCGCCGCCCCGGTTGCCGCCCCGGCCGCCTTCATCTTCGCGGGGCTTAGCTTTGTTAACTTTGAGATCGCGACCCATCCACTCTGCTCCGTCGAGAGCACTAATGGCTGCATCTTCTTCTGCATCTGTTGACATTTCTACAAAACCGAAGCCGCGGGGGCGACTGGTTTCTCTGTCGGTAGGTAGATGTACTCGCTTAACAGTTCCGTATTCGGCGAAGACGGTGGTGATGTCTTCTTGGGTAACTTGGTAGGATAAGTTACCGACGTATATCGACATGAGGAATAACTCCAAAATTTAGACAGTGCGAAGATTTCAGTTTCGGAGAGTCCCCTGCCGATACAGAAGGGCAAGTTTTTAGACAATTCTGTAGCAATGAACAAAGCCTGCAACCGAATCTGATTCACACTTGGTACTTTAACATAGAATAGCGTGTTTTGAGTAGGTTTCAGCAGTGAATTAGGTAGTTCAAATTAAACTTAAAACTTTTGGGGTATTCAGAAAGCTGGTTCCTCGATTTGATGTTTTGGCCAGGTGGAAGCACGGAAAGTTGTGATGCCGACTCTCACCGCAGGAAAGATACGTCTACCTTGCCAAAATTGGTACTCAAAGCTAGATTCAGGTTTTCCAGGGCTTTGACTAACCAAACCACGCCTTCTCGGGTACTGAATTCGTAGTGACCGAACAAAATTGCTAACCGCTTTTCTAGGTATGGCTTGACTTTGCCGCAAATTAGTACGATCTTCAGCAGCAAACCTGTGGTTTGAGTGGGGCCGAGGTTTGAGATCAGGTCGATGAAAACAAAGTGGTTGGGCCGCACAGGACTCTCTACTACTAGAAAGTTCAATAACTGGCTGCAAGTTCTGATCATTAAAAATTCGTTAAACTTCTGACCCTCGCTGTGAGGAAGGGTATTTTGTAGTTGCTTATACAATTTTTCATTAAATAGACGTTTGCCGTAGCGGTCGTCGGTGACAGAAGAAATCAGGTATTCGTACAAGTCGTCTTTAAAGGAGCCGTAGGACTGAGTTGTGCTGGCATTCGTCCTGAACCGGCTCGCTAGCTGTCTGTAGGTATCGGCTCCTTCTACTTTTCCCACAAATTGCTTGAGGGCAAAGAATAGTTCCGGGTCGCTCAACAGCGTCGGGTTTTTTATAGGCTGTATATTTCTGCCAAAGGAAATTGATGTTTCCCGACGTGCTATTTGGGCTTTCCTCACTTGATGAGCGACGTATTGCGAGAGGTTGACTTCAAATTGCTGCTGCTTTTGAGCTTGGATTTTTTTAATGATTTTCTGCTGTTCGTAGGTGCTGTCGTCACTGAGGAGGCAGTGTTTGTAGAGGTAAGGATAGCGAGGAATTAAGTTTCCCAGGGCAAGGCTAGCGGGGGTTTTGCTGTTGCTGCTGTCTTCATTGCTGTGAGTGATGACTTTGGCTAAGCGTTGGAGGGTGAGGTACTGTTCGCTTTCGGTAAATTGATTTACTAATTTGGGGATGGAAGGAGTCGCCCGCGATCGACTGTATCCAAATAATATTTTCGGGGCTTCTTCAAACAGAGCGATCAATTCAGGGATGGCTGCTTGCTTGCTGGGGTATGTTTGCCAGCGGTTGATCAGGATGTGGCAGCAGCGGTTGAGGATGTACTTGAATTCTTGTTCGGCGTGTTTTGAGGCTGCTATTTTTTCGAGTGCGTCGGCGACGGAGCGATCGGGATATCCGGTGCCCTGGATAAACAAAGTGCGAAAACGGCTGATGAGTTCGGCCGGCGGCTCTACTTGTACCAACTCCAGCCAGTGGTTGTAAAGTAACTGTTCTTCTTCTTCGTGGCTTTGTCTGTTGTAGTCGTTCACTGTGGATTAACCCTCCGAGGCTGGGGCAGGAGCTTTCAACGCTATTAGCTTAATGAATTGGCAGTTCAAGGGCAACAATTGAGTCAAGCGAGTTTTTCGCCGGATGAGGCTTAGGGATAGAAGCTGCTCGCAGCTTAAGCCGATCGATATTTTTTGCTTAGTTAAACTATTTACCAACACCAGCATGACATGAATTGTTGCTAATTAGCAAGGCCTAAAATCACCTCAGACTTTGTAAAGTATTCGTAAAGATTGTGGATGGGTACGGGA
This sequence comes from Microcoleus sp. TY_ISSM_2_bin.22, assembly GCA_025937335.1. GTDB lineage: Bacteria > Cyanobacteriota > Cyanobacteriia > Cyanobacteriales > Microcoleaceae > Microcoleus. The sequence continues at coordinate 1,061 of JAICRN010000305.1, read as the reverse complement.
GGATTTCTTAGTTGGCTGACGATTTAATATTAGGATTGTTAAGGTCAATCCTGGTCGGCAGCCCCCAATCAGTTAAATGTGAGGTCTGGCGAGGTAGAATTAGCTGTGAAAATAATTATTTGAAATGTGAGTGCTGGTTATGGTTTGTCGCGTAAGTATCGCCCAACTTGCTGAAATTTTAACTCTACCTTTGCCTGCTGTGTCTGAAGGCGTTTTGACAGCTTTAGGGACAGGTATTGCCACAGATACGCGCACTCTTGAGGGGGGCGAAGTATTTTTGGCGCTGCGGGGAGACAATTTTGACGGCCATCAATTTGTGGCAAAAGCTCGGGATTTGGGTGCGATTGCAGCGATTGTCGATCGAGATTGGCAAGAGGAATTGCCTAATTTTCCGCTGTTGCGCGTTGACGATACTTTAAAAGCTTATCAGTCGATCGCAGCCTGGTGGCGCGACCAGTTCAGTATACCTATAGTTGCTGTTACTGGTTCTGTCGGTAAAACTACTGTTAAAGAGTTAATTGCGGCGGTTTTGTCAACGAGTGGAAATGTTCTTAAAACTAAATATAACTACAACAATGAAATTGGAGTACCAAAAACTTTGTTAGAGCTTTCACCTTCACACAATTATGCTGTAATTGAAATGGGGATGCGCGGGAGTGGCGAAATAGCGCTGCTGTCGCAAATTGCGCGTCCTACTGTGGCGGTAATTACTAACGTAGGAACCGCACATATCGGGCGACTGGGTTCGGAAGAGGCGATCGCCCAAGCTAAGTGCGAACTTTTAGCCGAAATGCCTGCTGATAGCATTGCTATTCTCAATCACGATTGCGACAGATTAATCGCAACTGCGGCCAAAGTTTGGCAGGGAAAAACTTTAACTTACGGTTTAGAAGGCGGGGATTTGTGCGGACAATTGCTCAATCATGATACAATACTTCTAGATGCTATGAAATTGCCGCTGCCGCTGCCTGGACGGCACAATGCTGTAAATTATTTGGCAGCTTTGGCGGTAGGAAAAGTTTTAGATATTGAGTGGGAACTGTTAAAGCAAGGTTTGTCTG
>JAICRN010000259.1 GCA_025937335.1 Microcoleus sp. TY_ISSM_2_bin.22 | reverse complement strand
CCTGCAAAAGCTGATACACTAACCTCTTGGCACTTCGATACCAGGGAAAACCAACTCAATTTAACCACAGATTCAGGAGTTCAGCCGGAAGTCAAACTAATCGCAAACCCCACCCGCTTAGTAATTGATTTGCCGGGAATAGTCTTGGAATATCCCGAAACTCCTCAAAGCTACAACTCAGCTATTCAACAAATTAGAGTCGGGCAGTTTGACACGGAAACAACCAGGTTAGTCATACAATTAACTCCCGGTTATAAGTTAGACCCGCAAAAAATCCGAGTCATTAGAGAATCTGCCACTCGCTGGTCGTTTCAGTTGCCAAATCCCGAGCAAATAGCGGGCAACGAGTCTTTTATACCCACAGCTATTACCCGGATAGAACAAACAACAGGTCAAGTTACGCCCACTGTTTCTCCCCCAAATCAGAGAAACTATTCCGCTGATTTGGGGATGTCAACAGGCTTGGAAATGACCGCCATCAAGCCTCAAATCGAAAGTGCGATCGAACAGTATAGATCCCTGAGCGCCGGAATGTTTTTTCTGGATTTAGATACAGGAAACTATTTGGATATCAAGGGCGATCGAGTATTTCCGGCCGCGAGTACCATCAAGTTACCAATTCTGATTGCTTTTTATCAAGATGTAGACGCAGGCAAAGTTAGCCTAGACGAAACATTAGTTATGAAGTCAGACTTGGTTGCCAGCGGTTCTGGAACTATGCAAGACGAACCAAATGGCACTCGGTTTAGCATCAGAGAAACCGTAGATAAAATGATTACCATCAGCGACAATACAGCCACCAACATGATTATTGAACGTTTGGGGGGAATTGCTAAACTCAACGAGCGTTTTCGCAGTTGGGGATTAACTGATACCAGAATTCGCAATTGGCTCGGCGATTTTCAAGGAACAAATACAACCAGTTCTGTGGATATGGTAAAGTTGCTGGCGATGCTGTCTCGCGATAAATTAGTCTCTGAATCGAGTCGGGAACAAGCTTTAGAATTACTGCGGCACACAACAACTAGAACGCTTTTGCCTTCCGGTTTAGGCCCCGGCGCAGTTATTGCTGACAAAACCGGAGATATCGGCTTTGTAGTTGGCGATGCGGGAATTATTGATATGCCCAACGGCAAGCGTTATTTAGCGGCAATCTTTGTCAAGCGTCCTTACAATGACCCGATTGTAAGAGAGTTTGTGCGTCGAATTTCGCGGATTGTTTACAATTATTTAGATCAACCTGCGGCGAAAGCATCTGACAATTTGCGTTGAGATAGTGCCCAGTTAATTACCAATAAGAAAAGCAGAATCGGCGATTGAAATCACTACTACGCAAAGAAAGTCCGCTTTCGCGGACTAGCAGAAAAGATGTCGGATAGACATCCCCAACAATTCTTGTGGGGTAGGCATATCGCCGAATGATAAAGGGGATAACTAACCCGGATTTAGTATAAAAGCCGAGTTAGAAGACTGAAGTGTGAAATTGCCTGAAAGGGAAGCTATAATACAGTTTCGGCGAAATGAATTGCGTTTCTGTTTAAGTCGAGTATCACAAATTCTTTCAACCCCCAAGGTTTGACGACGAGCTTACCATTTGGGTGAATCACATTAGCTCGCCAATACTCTTCATAAAGTTCTTCGATATTCTTCACATTGATGCGACAACTGGTATTTTCCGGAATCTGAGGGTCATTGCACAGCCATAAATGAACTTCAACACTGCCGCGTGAAATGCCGACATAATCGTCGTACACAAATTTTTTAATAAATCCCAGTTGCTGTTCATAAAAAGCGATTGCTTTTGAAAGATCTAGCGCTGGCATAACCGGAATGGCATGACAAAACTCTATGGTATTTGGCATGGAAAAACCTCAAAATTCTGATTAGCAAATTCTTTTAGAAGCCGCGAGGCAGAGCCTCTGGATCTACGTTACCAGGCAGAGTCTGGTAACGAGAGTATGGGACTCGTGCACTCGTTGGACTCGTTCCCAGGCTCTGCCTGGAAATAAATGTCAGGAGGCTCTGCCTCCAGTAAACTAATTAGTTATGGCTTAAGGAATTTCCGGACAAGCTTGGATGCGTTTGAGAAAACAAACAACCATGTCTTTCCCAAAAAACGAGTCATTTGACCATTTATTTCTATAGCCACCACCCCCGTAAAAACCCATAGTAGATTCAGTATCGGGGGATTCATACCATGACAAGAGCTCACCTCCACCAAATTCACAAATACTGGGTAAATTTCCTTCAGGAGCATTCAAGCCGCAAGGAATATCCTCGCGTCTTTTGATTGTATATAGTTTGAGAATATCGTAGTAGCTATCGGTTTCAGTTTTTTGCTTGTGCCATCCTACGCGATCGCTAAATTCTTGGCCTCTGGCTCCATCCGGTTTTTCCGAACCCAAACTTTCCCAAATGCGTTTTTGTACGCTAAAGCCAAAACGACCCTGACTGTATATTGTCCAAAGTCGATCGATAATAAATAAATCTTCACAACCTAAAGATTGAATGTCTTCTTTTCTCAACCAGTTGTCCGATCGATTAGCAGCTTGCAGCACCAGCTTGCGAGTTTGTTCGTCTGCTTTTTCCCATTCTTGACTTGCCAGTAAATATTGTAACGAGCTGTAATCTATTCCCGCCTCAGAAATTAATGAAAAAGATTGGAGTGCTTGTTCTACTTTGGTTTCTGTTTTTCGAGCAAGTAATCCATAAGCAGACCATTGGATTTGTTTGGATCGATCTTGAAGCGCTTGAATAACTAAATCTAAACCCGCTTCTCCATAATTTAATGCTTGAGAAAGAGCAATGATTCTAGATTCAATGTCTCCAGTGGCAAGTCGGCGCTTGACTCCTTCTATTCCGCCTAAAACAGCATCTGTAAGTGCTGCTGTATTGTTAGAGCCAAGCACGGCGTCGTATTCTCTTGGTTGAATAGACATGGCGATTGTTTTCTCAAATTTTGACATCAGTTTAGCACAGGCTTATATATTAAGGTGGCGATCGCAATTATCTTTAATACATAAAAAGCGAAAGCAAAGCAATCCCAGACTCTGAGATTGCTTCGCTTTCCTCGCTTTAGACAAATCAAACTACTATTCTTTGCGCTCGATGGCTACAGTCAAATGAGCCGCAACTGCCCCAACTGTAGCAAGTACAGCAGCAATTGGAAAGACTACCGATCCTGCAACGCCGCCCACCAATCCCACCATCAGCGGAATGTCTGCCAAAGTCCGCCCTTGCGAGTTTTTGATGACGAGGCGGCGGAGTTTTCCTTGCTCAATTAGCTCTTTGACTTTACCAATTAAACTTTCGCCGCTAATCTTAAATTCTTCCACTCTGACTTTTTCCTCTGTTGCAAATTCTGAGGCGAATAAAGGAGTTTCAACTGTTGGGTTTGCAGAATTTCCAGTCGCTGCTGTTTCGTCTTGTAGAATCGTTACTTGTTGTTCTAGTTGTGAGTTCATTTTGTGTAAGGGCGGGTGAAAACCAACCGTTTAATTTGTATACCCCGATCTTCGGCGATCGCACTTGGGAATGACAGGCAAGGAAACCCTACAATCTGCATTCGTACTTTCCACCCCCCACTTTTACTCAAAACATTATCTCTGTCTGGTTAGAAAAGGGCGGGTTTATCTATTCCTAAAGGTAGAGAAAATATCTCTGGGAATACCCGCCCTTACTGATTATTTGTGTCGAATTAGCTCGTAAATTTCCACATAGTCTTTAGCTGGATATTTCCACGAATTGTCACAACTCATGCCTTGAAGCATTAGTTTTTCAAATTCATCATGATAGTCATACCACAATCCGATCGCGCGCTCGAGCGCCGACTCTAAAGCGCCGTAGTCGCTTTGGAAAAACACGTAACCGTTGCGTTCTTCCGGGAGGTGGCGGGTGTCGTAATCTCGATCGAACACAGTATTCACCAAACCGCCAACTCCCCGCACCACAGGAACAGTACCGTACCTCAACCCGATCATCTGAGTCAGCCCGCAGGGTTCGTAATTGCTGGGAACCACAATGATATCGCCACCCGCGTAAATTAAGTGCGACAGTTCCTCATTAAAACCTAGTTCTAAATGGCAGTCTGGATTATCATTTAAAAACTGTTTCTCGTGGTGGAAATGCGCGTTAATTCCCGCTTCCGTCGCGGAACCCAAAAGCACGAATTGCGCTCCCTTACTCAGAGAGTAATAAATTGCATGGTGGACGAGATGAACGCCTTTTTGGTCGTCCAAACGACCGATAAAGGTAATAATAGGCTTGTCAGCATCGCGCAGTAACAGCCGATCGCGCAAAGCTTTTTTAGTTTTGGCTTTTCCTGCCAAATCCTCCTTAGTGTAATGAGCCGGAAGATAGCGATCGCTCTCGGGGTTCCACACATCGTAATCAATCCCGTTGAGCACCCCGCGAAACTTCTCTTGATATAAATGCAAAGTGTGGCCCAAACCGTAGCCGAACTCGCCCATATGAGCTTCCCAAGCGTGGTGCGGCGAAACTGTGGTGACAAAATTAGAGTACACAATGCCACCTTTCATAAAGTTGATGGCAAAAGGGTTAAAGTTATCTCGGAGGCGATCGTAATCAAAATAATAATCCGGTCTGTGCAAACCCGTTGCTTGCAAAATATCGCTACCTCCCATACCTTGATGTTTGAAATTGTGAATGGTATAGCAGACTCGCTGATATTCCATCCAATTATATTTGTAAATTTCAAACAGCAGGACTGGAACCAAACCAGTTTGCCAATCGTGACAGTGAATCACATCGGGACGCTTGTTGCTTCTGAGCAAAAATTCCAAAGCGGCTTTGCTGAAAAATGCAAACCGCATATTGTCGTCATTGCAGCCGTAATAACAGCCGCGGTTGAAAAAGTTATCTTGAGAGCGAGGTTCTATGAAAAAACACAACTGCCCGTGCACCCAGCCGCACAAGACATCGCAGAGGATTTCGCCGCCGTACCAGGGCACAGACAGATCCCGGTAGGCCTCGTGAAGTCCCCAAATGTGGTCGTACCTCATGCAGTCGTACTTGGGTAGAATAATCTCGACGCAGTGACCGGAATTCTGCAACTCCCGGCTCAAACCGTAAACTACGTCACCCAAACCCCCTGCTTTGATGACGGGGGCGCACTCCGAGGCAATTTGTACTATGTACATTTTTTTTTCTCGCTCCTGAATGAATCAAAAAAATATTTTCTTAACTTGACAAAGTATATGATTTCTAGGCAGATAAGCAAGTCGGCCATTGGGAATACAGGGAAAATACGGGCTGCTAGCGGATGTTGAGAGGGAGTTGGGCGATCGGACTGTTGCTTAAAATACAGGTACGGACACGGCAGTGCCGTGTCCCTAATGTGCGAAAGTGTAATCGATGACCTGTTTTTCCAGGTTTTGCAACAATCAAACTAATTTGTCAAATCCATTCCTTTCGATCGATCGCATCTCGTGTCGCTGTCAATAACTCAACCCAAACCCATAGCATCATTTTCACATACTAATAATTTACCTTTCCCCTGATAAAACCAAACATAACCCTCCCCGCCGCCTTTGCCAAAATGACCTAATTTTCGATAATCTTCTTCAATCCCTTTGGTAAATCCTTTAACCAAATCGCAATCAGCTATCAAAGTTTCACCTTGTTTGAGTTCGACAACCTTAGCCGGTGAACTTGTAGCTGCTACAACAGTAGCTTTTTGCTCGCGCAAAGCTGTAATAGCAATTCTCCACCTACCGTCATTAGAAGCAGCCACTTGTCGCACTTTCAGTTTTTTAGCACCGATAACTACATTGTCCGAACAAAACTGAAATATACCGTCATCAAACTCCCACTGCTCCGCATCCAAAAGCTCGATCGGCGTATAATGCAGGAAATTCCCTTTTTGTCTCGGTTCGAGCTTCACCGTACCAGTCCCTTGATATACGGGAGCGTTGTAGTCCATTTCCGTTGTCAAAGATACCCACATATCTTTCAAACGGTTATCCGTTTTATAAACACCGGAAGTCAATTTTCCCATACACCAATGCAGCGCACCTTTTTGAATTATCACTCCTGAATTGTTCAAGTTAATTTCTACTTGTTGAACGAGGGGAATATTCTTAGTGGGATGGTAAAACTTATTGGTTTCAGGATTGATATTATTTTGGATGTACCACAAATCCGTTGGTTCCAAAACTTGGATTTCGTATTTCATAATATACCTCGCGTATTTACTTGAATTGTGTTAAACCTTTGACCCGTGATTTGGGGCTTCCGCGCTCGCGGACTTATTTTGTCAACTTTATCTTTTGCAGGCATCCTCTGCTACTGTTAAAGTATCTAGCTATCTTAGCAATAGTAGACCTTGCCGCTCCACAATTCTTGAGAAAAATTTATGTCTGCGATCGCACAATCTCCCAATTTACCCATTTTACAAGAAATCAACTCAGGATTGCCCAATATTTGCGGCTCCGAAGCAGAAATCAGTGCCGCAGCCAATAGCAACGAACCTGTCTTTCTACCTACCACAAATCTGCGCCTGGAAAACATTCAAGCCGGATTCGCCTGCGCCCTGCATATGCACCAACCGACCATTCCTGGAGGTGCAAACGGCGAACTAATCTGCAATCTCCAGCATATGTTTGAACATCCCAACCAAGGAGATAACCACAATGCCGGAGTGTTTGCTTGGTGCTATTCCCGCATGGGAGAATTTATTCCCCAACTGATTGCGGAAGGCTGCAACCCGCGAATTATGCTCGACTATTCGGGCAACTTATTGTGGGGATTGCGCCAAATGGGGCGCGATGATATCTTCAACAATCTCAAGCGGATTACCTGCGAACCTCAATATCAACCTCACGTAGAATGGCTGGGGACAATGTGGAGTCACGCCGTCATTCCCTCAACTCCAATTCCCGACATCAAACTCCAAATTCAAGCATGGCAACATCATTTTGCAGCTATTTTTGGCTTGGATGCCCTGAAGCGCGTTAAAGGTTTTTCGCCCCCAGAAATGCACTTTCCCAATCACCCAGATACACTTTACGAATACATCAAAGCTTTGAAAGAATGCGGCTACCGCTGGCTGATGGTGCAGGAACATTCTGTAGAAAATCCCGACGGTTCGGCATTGTCGCAAGACCAAAAATATATTCCCAACCGTTTGGTTGCCCGCAACTCTCGCGGCGAAACAATCAGTATTACTGCTTTGATTAAAACCCAAGGTTCGGATACGAAATTGGTCGGTCAAATGCAGCCTTATTACGAAGCGAAAGGACGCAACAAACAGCAAATTGGCAGTGTCACAGTTCCTTCTTTAGTTACTCAGATTGCGGACGGGGAAAATGGCGGCGTGATGATGAATGAATTTCCCAGCGCTTTTGTCAAAGCTTGGCACGAAAACCGCGAACAAGGCGGCGGAAAATCCGGCGTTGTCGGTTTAAACGGCACTGAATATTTGGAGATAATTGAGGCGGCGGGCGTTAATCCTGAAGATTATCCGATTTGTCAGGGGATTAACCAGCACAAAATCTGGCACCTAGTCGATCCTGATAGTGCGACGCCGGAAAAAGTGGAAAGTGCGATCGGCCAACTCAAGCAAACAGACCATAATTTTCACATGGATGGTGCTTCTTGGACTAACGATTTGAGTTGGGTAAAAGGCTACGAAAACGTCTTAGAACCGATGAATCTACTCAGCGCTGCATTTCACCAAAAATACGACCCGCTGGTGCAGCAAGATGCGGCAGTTACCAAGCAGTTTGAATACCAACAAGCTTTGCTTTACAATTTGTTGCT
>JAICRN010000621.1 GCA_025937335.1 Microcoleus sp. TY_ISSM_2_bin.22 | reverse complement strand
TCTTGGAATTGTACTGGTGTTTGTGCGGTCATTCGATTTTAGATTTTAGATTTTAGATTTTAGATTGAAGAGGTGACTCCTTTTCTTCTCTACTCTTCATTGGCGTGCTACCTACCCTTCACCGAACCCCTGCGGGGAACGGGAACGGCTTCGCTGAAAGCGTCTGCGCGGTTCAATAATTCCGTAATCTTGCAGTTTTGCGCTATGTTAGACAAAAAAATCTCAACAAGCGTACACAACAAATGAAATATTTTTTCTTATCCGACGGGTGGAAAGTTGGGCGAGTCTGGGGAGTCGGCGGCGAGTGGAGTTACGCCGCTTGGAGACGCCACCCCGACATTGTACAACTCGACCTCTGTCTGTGGGATAACCAAGAAAAAATGTGGCTCTACCGCGTAGAAGACGCTGTACTGATGGTAGAAGTCAAACCCACAGCCCCGGTAGACCCGAACGATCCTGCCAAAAACATCGGCAACGTCGTGCTGACCAGACTGATCGATGCCGAGCAAGTCCTCGAACGCCTCGGGACGATCGCCGCCCGCTGCGAAATGGGCAACCCGCAACTAATATAATGCCCAACATATTGCAATCGGTTCTAACACTCGATACACTTCTTTAAATAACTTTCATTTTTATGCTTCCACCTTTAAAGGTAGAGGGCATTCGGCAAAAGGCAGAATTTAAAGCCCGCAGGTAACTGCTAGGGATTCAGAATCTGATTTTTCCGTCAAAATAGACATCATCACTTACACCTTGGAGAACCGCAGTCAATGGGACTACCCTGGTATCGCGTACACACAGTCGTCTTAAATGACCCAGGCCGATTGATTTCTGTACACTTAATGCACACCGCCCTCGTGGCAGGTTGGGCCGGCTCAATGGCCCTTTATGAACTAGCAGTTTTTGACCCTACAGACCCTGTTCTGAACCCGATGTGGCGTCAAGGGATGTTCGTGCTCCCCTTCATGGCCCGCTTGGGAGTAACCGGCTCTTGGGGCGGTTGGAGCATCACCGGCGAAGGTAACGTCGATCCGGGCTTCTGGTCTTTTGAAGGCGTCGCTGTCGCTCACATCATCCTCTCGGGCCTGCTGTTCTTAGCAGCAGTTTGGCACTGGGTATTTTGGGACTTAGAACTTTTCAGAGACCCCCGCACCGGTGAACCAGCCCTCGACTTGCCAAAAATGTTTGGCATTCACCTGTTCCTCTCCGGCTTGCTCTGCTTCGGCTTCGGCGCATTTCACCTTTCGGGACTTTTCGGCCCGGGAATGTGGGTGTCCGACCCTTACGGTCTGACCGGTCACGTCCAGCCAGTGGCGCCTGCTTGGGGCCCTGAAGGCTTCGATCCGTTCAATCCGGGCGGCATCGTGGCTCACCACATTGCAGCGGGCGTAGTCGGCGTAATTGCCGGTTTGTTCCACTTGACAGTGCGGCCGCCGGAACGTCTTTACAAAGCCCTGCGGATGGGGAATATCGAAACTGTACTTTCTAGCAGTATCGCTGCCGTGTTCTTCGCAGCCTTTGTGGTTGCCGGTACGATGTGGTACGGTTCTGCTGCTACTCCGATCGAACTTTTCGGCCCGACTCGCTATCAGTGGGACGGAAACTATTTCCAACAAGAAATCGATCGCCGAGCTCAAGCTAGTTTGGCCTCCGGCGCTAGCATCCAAGAAGCTTACGAACAAATTCCCGAAAAATTGGCTTTCTACGACTACGTGGGCAACTCTCCTGCTAAAGGCGGTTTGTTCCGGGCCGGCGCGATGGTTAATGGCGACGGTATTGCAAAAAGCTGGCTGGGCCATCCAGTATTTACTGACAGCGAAGGTCGGGTATTGTCGGTTCGCCGCCTCCCCAACTTCTTTGAAACTTTCCCAGTGATTTTGACGGACAAAGATGGGGTAGTTCGCGCTGACATCCCCTTCCGCCGTGCTGAATCAAAATACAGCTTTGAACAAAGCGGAGTTACAGTCAGCTTCTACGGCGGCGAACTTAACGGTCAAACCTTTAATAATCCTCTAGATGTTAAGAAGTTTGCTCGCGCCGCCCAAAAGGGTGAAGTGTTTGAATTCGATCGCGAAACCTTGAATTCTGACGGGGTTTACCGCACTTCGACTCGCGGTTGGTTCACTTTCGGACACGTTTGCTTTGCTTTGCTGTTCTTCTTCGGCCATATCTGGCACGGTTCTCGGACTATTTTCCGCGACGTGTTTGCTGGAGTTGAGGCTGACATGGAAGAACAAGTCGAGTGGGGCCTGTTCCAAAAGGTGGGCGACTTGACCACAAGAAGAGAAGACCCTCTCTAGATTTCTTCAGCCTCCGGGTAGGCGAGAAACTTCCCCGGTGCACAAAAACCCGGTTTCTTCAAGAAACCGGGTTTTTTTAGTTAATAATAAAACCAGTAATTAAGATAAAATAATACGGCAAGGGAAGATAGGGAAAATTTAACATGGAAAGTGTTGCTTACATTTTGATTCTGGCTTTAGCCATAGGCGTACTATTTTTTGCGATCGCCTTTCGGGAACCTCCCCGGATTGGCAAATAATTAGCTATACGCCTGCGGCAAGTCCAAAATATCCTGAACCGGACTGGGGTTAGCCCGCATCATAGCGATCCTCTTCGAGGGCTGCGCTAACGAATTTGGTGCGGGACTATTTCACCGCTGTTTGCTTTCATTATTTTTCTAGTCCAGCCATTCATCTAACCCCGCGGAGTTAGATGAATGGCAATTTGGTGGCAACGCCTGTTAAAATCAGCAATCATGCGCTGTTCCTCCTGCCAACACACCAATAGCCGCGTTTTAGAATCGCGTTCAGCCGAATCAGGTCAAAGCATCCGTCGGCGGCGCGAGTGTTTGAGCTGTCAGCACCGCTTCACGACTTACGAACGCATAGAATTTGTGCCGATTACGGTGATCAAGCGAGACGGCAAGCGCGAATCTTTTGACAGGTCAAAATTAGTCAGGGGATTGGTTCGTGCCTGCGAAAAAACCGGTTTGTCTTCCGGGCGTCTAGAAACCCTGGCAGAAGAAATCGAGGCCGGGCTCCAAGGTCGATCGCTTCGAGAACTCGCCAGTTCAGAAATTGGGGAACTGGTGCTGTTGCACCTGCGGCCGCTCAGTGAAGTCGCTTACGTCCGTTTTGCCTCTGTATACCGCCAATTTCGAGGCATCCGAGACTTTGTAGATACCCTAAATCACCTTCAGAATCCCCTCAACGAAGCTGAAAATCCAGAAACTCGGCCACATTTTGACGCAGCTTTGCCGGATGCGGATGCAGTCGATCGAGAAAGCCCTGCATCCTGCGCCAGTCCCAGCTAAGCTCGCTTAAATTAATTTTAAACCAGTATGCGGGTAAGTTATAATAGTCTACTTGACTCGGAATGTTAAGATTAAACGTTTTAACACAGAGTATGGAGTAACAGTAATGGCAAGCGCTGGTGTGCAGTTGCACCTGGCAAAAGTTAGCAAAAACTGACTTTACTAAAAGATTTTGAAAAAAGTTAACCGCTTTTTCACCAAAATCTCTAATATCTGCCGGCACAAACGAAAAACATGAAGGAGAGAAATCCTAGGAAACTATTCGCATGGTCAATCTC
>JAICRN010000542.1 GCA_025937335.1 Microcoleus sp. TY_ISSM_2_bin.22 | reverse complement strand
TGGGAATTGGGAATTGGGCAATTCTCCCACTTCCCCCTTTCCCCCTTTCCTTCACTAACTAACTTTTAATTTTTAATTCATCCTGTGCTTCCCGCCGCAGTCTAGCGGCAATTCTAAACAGTTCTTGACCAGTGTGCAAGTGGCGATCGTCATAATTGAGGGTAAATAGCTGCAATTCTTCTATCCCGTCTCCGACTTGATTGATACAGTAGTAAAGATGGGCCGCAACTCCGGCTACATTTGATGGATTGGGCATCGATCTAAGAAAGTTATGAGCTTTTTTGAGAAAGTCGCGGCTGGTTTCGATATAAATTTGAAACTTTTCTATCAGTTCGTCATCAAACGGATCTGCTGACAATTCGTCTATTTCCTTTTTAAGCGGCTTCAAGATGCTGTTGAGCATTTTATTGACTGGTTTGTATACTTTAATCAACCACTGTTCCATTTGTTCGTCCGCGTCCCTTGCTGTTTGTTGTTGCTGGCGGCTGACGTTTGGTGCACAGGGTGATTGCTGTTCGTTTTGCTGCTGGGAAAGTTGGCGATCGTATGATTGTCTGTGCTGGGCATCTCCTAATATTTCATAGGCTGCATTGAGGCGGACAATCTCTTCGTGACCGGCTGTGGAACTCTGGCTGTCTGGATGAAATAATTTGACTAAACGGCGGTATGCTTGTTTAATCTCGGCTTGTGTTGCTGTTGGGCTAATTTTTAGGGTTTTGTAGTGATTGATAACGGAAGACACGCTGTTATTTCCTTGAAATCTGGATAATCTGCGAAAAAGTGCTTGACAAAAATATCATTATTTGCTAATTTGTGAGTTATTTATCTGATATAAATGTCAAAAAGTTTAAGTAAAAAACCTCTGTTTTCAAATTATCATAAATCTATTTTAGAAAAAGATTGATGCTTTTGAAGTGGGAAGCCGATCGACAGTGGGGACTCATATAGCCCTCCTCCCAGCAATTATTAGCTGCTTCCTTCCCGACAAGAGCGCTTGCCCGCTGCTTCGCTAACGCCCCGAAACCGGTTCGTTCAAAAACAAGCCCCTTGACAAATTCGGCATCATTCGCGATCGAGAAAGCTACAATCTACCGCCATTCTTTCATCTACTAAAAAGCCAAGCAGAGCGTACAGTCTACGCCCTGCTCTCTATTTCTACGACTTGGGTCAGACGCTGACCTAGTTGAGGGCCATCGCCAGATTGAGTTCTGGATCTTGGAACAAGGGAGTGCTGAGATAGCGTTCGCCGAAGCTAGGCTGAATCATCACAATCAATTTCCCTGCATTTTCGGGACGCTGGCCGACTTTCACTGCCGCACATAGTGCCGCACCGCTCGAAATACCGGACAAAAGTCCTTCTTCTCTAGCCAAGCGGCGGCCGTAGGCGATCGCCTCGTCATCCGTAACAACTATAATTTCGTCTATCGAATCCACATTCAGCACCGGCGGCACAAAACCAGCACCGATACCTTGAATTTTGTGAGGTCCTGGCTTTCCGCCCGACAGTACCTGACTGTTGGCCGGCTCAACGGCGATCGCCTTAAACTCGGGTTTCCGCGACTTAATCACCTCTGCGACACCCGTAATCGTACCGCCCGTGCCGACTCCCGAAATCAGGAAATCCACTTCGCCGTCTGTATCTTCCCAAATTTCCTCAGCCGTTGTCGAACGGTGAACCTGCGGGTTTGCTGGATTCCGAAACTGCTGCAACATATACGCATTGGGAGTTTTGTCCACAATCTCTTGAGCGCGGCGGATGCAGCCGCTCATGCCCTCAATTCCCGGAGTCAGTTCTAGTTGGGCCCCGTAAGCTCGCAGCATCGATCGGCGTTCCGTGCTCATTGTATCCGGCATGGTCAAAATCAACTGGTAGCCCTTAGCCGCCGCCACCATTGCCAGAGCAATTCCGGTATTGCCAGAAGTCGGTTCCACTAAAACCGTTTTGCCTGGACTAATCAGCCCTTCGGCCTCTGCTTGATTGACCATATTGACACCGATGCGGTCTTTCACCGATGATGCCGGATTCATGCCTTCGAGTTTTACCACAATCCGAGCCACGCAGCCTTCGGCTTGGGGAATGCGGTTGAGTTGCACCAAGGGCGTCCGCCCTATCAATTCTGTAATGTCGCCAGCAATACGCATAATCTTTGTCAGTTTTTGGTTGAAAGTAAATCTTAATTCCTAGTTGGCAATATTTTAACTAGATGTAATACATGATATCGAGCTGCCGTCTGCCATTGCGCTTTTCGCAAAGATCCTGTAGCGTGTATTTTTGCAAAACTGAGTTGGCAATCGATCGGGCTTCTTGCCAAACTTCCCAAATCACCGCACTTTCTACAGTTTGAGCGGGCGAGTCTTTTTCAGAGCGATCGAACTCTGAGCCTTCGAGACAGTTGATAATTTCTAGGAGTGTAATCTTCCAGGGTTCTCTCGCCAAAATATAACCTCCCTTAGCTCCTCGCTGGCTGCGAATCAGCCCGCAGCGTCTCATGGTAGCCAGCAACTGTTCTAAATATCGATCGGGAATATTTTGCTGAGCCGCTATCTGGCGAATTTGCAGAGGCTCGCCTTCGTCGTAGCAATCGGCAAGCTCCAGCAAAGCTAAGATTGCGTATTCGCTTTTACAGGAGAGTTCTACCATAATTGCTTCAAATATCAGAATTATCAACTCCGAAGTCAGATGTTAAAATTCTCCTCAATGTTGAGTTCCGAATTGTAACTCCTCACTTTACCTTCTATTATACCCCGGTTTTCCACTAAACTTAATCGACTTTCCTAAATTCAAACTTGGGATGCTGTGCACTCTCCCTTCTGTGAAACCCGGTTTTGCGTTTCCACTTTCTCCCGTTGCATGACGCAATTACCTAAAGAAATTGTTTTTTTGCGTCTGTGACTGATAAGTTTTAATTTTTAATAGATTGTCGGTATTCTAGGCGTCCGGCACACAAAAAAGCCCTGCGGCAGGCAGGGCTAAATTTGGCAGAGTTGCCAGCAGAGGCGGTATAACCCGCCTTGCCTCCTCTAACCCGCTCTTAGAACGTGAAAGTAGTTCTCAGAGTACCAATAATGATGTCGTCGTTACTGTCGTTTTGATTGGGGTTGGTAATCCAAATGACGCCAGGAGTCAGAGAAATGTTATCGGTGAGCTGGTACTTGTAGAAACCTTCGACGTGATAGGAATCATCGTTGCGGAAGCTCCGCAAACTGCTTGGAGCCTCAAGTTTATCCAAGTAAGGCTCGCGACCTACCACAATCCCTAACAAGTTGCCTTCTTTCCCTAAATCGGGGAAAGCCAAAGTGACAGCGTAGTTCCAAATTCTCGCATCACCGGTGCCGATGATCCGAGCATTGGTTAAACCAGCCCAGCCGCCAATTACAAATCTCGGGCTCAGCCGCAACGAAGCTTGAGCGCCGTAGGAGTTGCTAACAACTTTGCGAGCGTTAGGGCCTTCAGTCAAACCGTTGATGGAATTAGCCACGCCGGTACCGGTGAAACCGCCGAGATTCTCGGTTCCATTCCCCAAGCCGTTGTCAAAGCCGAAGTTACCTCGGCTAAAGTAACCGTGGTTGTAGTTGAAAGCAATTTGTAAGTTGCGTCCGGGGGTAAAAGTCAACTGACCCATCGCCGCGTAGTCGCCGTTGAACAAGCCCGCGCCCCTGCTAGGACTGGCTGCATTTGAGGCCAAATAGCCGAATGACAGAGAAGTCGGGCCGAACACGCCACCCAGCAGGCCCCTGCCGCCGAAGGCATAGTCAAAGCCGATTCCCGCGCCACCGCCCAAGCGGTAAATTGGGTTGCGCTGTCCAAAGGCGCTCAGCGATCCGTTGCCACCGTCAAAGTCTTCAAAGTAAGGGTTGACAGTCGGCATAATGTCGTCCCAAACGCCAGCGTTAGCTGCAATGGTAACGTTCGTCCGCGCGCTGAGGGGAAACTTGTACAGCAAGCTGTCTAGGGCAAAAACGTTGTCGGTTCTGCCGACTACATTCCAAGTTTGAGTGCCTTCGCTGGTAGCCCCAAGGTTGAAGTTGCGACCGTTGCCGACTTGAAGCCTGGTCAGCAGCAAGTCTCTGCCGGTGAAGCTAGTATTTAAATTCAGACGCACCCGCTGTTGGAACACAGCTTCGTTGTTGTCGCTGCCAATTCTTCTGTGGTCTGTGCCAAACAAGCCAACGTTGCCGCCAAAGTCATCGCTGAGGGCAAAAATTGCTTCCCCAGTCAGCTTGGTAGTGGTGGAGAATTGATTGGCTTCG
>JAICRN010000430.1 GCA_025937335.1 Microcoleus sp. TY_ISSM_2_bin.22 | reverse complement strand
CTTTCCTGACTTCTTCTTCTAGTTTTTCGTAGGCTTCGGGGGAAGCTGCGGCTGCAAGTTGTCTGTCTGTAAAGTCGATTTCTGCTTCGATGCTTTTGATTTCTTCTATTTGGTCGCGGGCTAAAATTTGCTGGGCTTTGATTTGGTAGCTAAGAAGGTTTTCTAGTTGCTGGATGCTGTTGTTGTCGGCGTTCATCCAGGGCGGCGCGTCTGTTCCCGCTTGCTGTTCGAGTTCTTGGTTTTCTTGGCGGAGGAAGTCTTGAATTTTATCTAGCTGTTGGGGATTTAACGAGATTTCGGCGATATAGTTGAGTAGGCGATCGCTTCTTTGTTTGATAACATTCTGGGCAATCTTTGCTTGCTGCTGGCTGGCTTCTGTTTCTGCTTGAATTTTTGCTTCACTTAGCAAGGGCGAAATTAGGGCTAGTGGTAGCGTATTTGATGCCAATTCCATCATGGCTTGACGGGTTTTGTCTGCCTTATTTCTGTAGTCGTTTAGCTTGCTGTCTAGCTGACTGCGATCGGCGGCAATTTTCCCGCCTTCATAAATAAACTTTTCTGATGCTTGTTGCTGATTTTTTTGAGCTTTATCTAATTCGTTTTTAAAGCTGGCTTGTTCTTGCTTAGCTAAGTCTATTTCATCAGTAATTTTCTTAAAAGTTTGTTCGATTTTTTCTAAAGCAGCCAAGTCTTTTTTGCCAGCAATTTCTTTCCGCTTGCGGCCGGCTAATATTTCTAAATCGACAGCGAGGCGTTCTGCTAATTCTAAACCTAAAAGAGATTTAATCGCCCCGACGACAAACTCTGGCGGTGTTTCGAGTTCGGCGAGTTCTTTTACTTGTTCGCCGTCAAACAAAAATAGGTTGGATATTCCGACGGGTAAAAGGGTTTCGATGTATTCGTCCCAGGTGTTAGTAATTGCTTTGTCCGACCACCAATCGCTGACAATCTCGCTGTAGATGAGAATGCTTAAGTTGTCTTTGATATCTAATTTTTTCCAGTATCTAACTATTTTGAATTGAGCTAATTTGTCATCTTGGACTTGTTCAAATGTTAGTTCTACGCGGGTATCTTCTAATGGGGGAGTGTGGCGGTTGACGCATTGATTGAGAAAGTCGCTGGAGCTTAAATTGCCTCTGGTGGAACATTGGGCGCGGCCACCGTAGAGGGCGAGGCGAATGGCATCCATGAGGGTGGTTTTGCCGCCGCCATTCATGCCGCCAAATAGGATAACTGGGCAGGGATTTCCGTCTTTTTCGGGGCGGAGATTGATGGTTTGGGTGCCTGCATAGGGGCCGAAGTTTTTGAGAACGAGTTCGAGGAATTGCATTGTAGATGTAGATGTTGTTGGTTGGTGGGGGGGCGGTTAGCAGCGGATTTGGTAGCGGATTTAACGGATGGGTGGTTGGTGGGCGGCGGTTAGCAGCGGATTTAACGGATGGGCGGTTGGTGGGGGCACGGTTAGCAGCGGATTTAACGGATGGGTGGTTGGTGGGGGGCAATTAGCAGCGGATTTGGTAATCACCCACTAATCATCCGTTACATCCGTTACAAAATCCGTTGCTAACCGTCCCCCCCTTGCTACCAATCAATCACATCGGTTGAATCTTCCTCCTGCTTCCGGGGCTGAATTCTGCAAGGTAAGGGGAGTTCGGCATCTGTTTCTTCATAGGTTCCTGAACTTCCTCTTGTCCAACCCCTGCCACTTGTTTTGGGCGTCCACAAGTATGGTTGAATGTGTTTCTGCCAACCTTGTACAGATTTTGGTGGGAGGATGCGGTGATATTCTAATTTGCTGCGTCCAAAGTTTATAAATAAACCTACTTGGGCTCCTGTAGCTGCTACGTAAGCTATTATTTGAGCTTTATCTTTATCGGTCATTGGATAATTTACGGCTTTATCCTCTACTACAATACCTTGATTCACCCAATGGTCTAGATAGAGGATTCCCATCCAAACTTCACCGTCGTAAATTTGTCTGGGATACTCCATTTCTGTTGTTAAGCCGGATTCTATCATTTCTGCATCAAAGGCTCTTTGGTAATGTTTTTCTCTTAAACCTTTTTGCGTCCTCCGGTGTACTCTCATTGCACAGCCGATGATGCTGTATGTAAGATCCTGATGGGGAATATTAGGATTAATCATGGTCGTAAAAATTTTGTAATTTAAACGATGAGGGTTGGGTAATAATGAGGTTAGTTGACAGCCTATTGTATCGGAGCGCTCGGCGGGGTGGCTGTCAACAAGTTTGGGTTTCACCGCAGGCTAGCGCGTGCTAATCGCTAGGTTTTTCCTCTCCTGAATTTGGCGGTGAAAATTTAATATCCGCCCAAGATAGCTGCCTGCTTTGATTGCTGTTGCTTTCGAGTTCTTCTTTAAGCTTGGCAATATCAACGGTATCGTTTTTAGCGGAACTGTTGGTTTGGGCGATCGCATCTTTGAATTGCTGAATTTTTTCCGTCGGATTTGCTTTAATATCTTCTACCGCTTTTTTTAAATTGCGTTGATAGTGGGCGTTGTCAATCGCTTCTTCCTTCGATCGCGAACTGGTTTCAAAGCATTTGTCCAAATCGCCGTAAATGCCTGTACGGCGGGGCTTCGTGTAGTATTGTCGTTCTGTATCAAGGAGTTTTGCCATCAATTCGAGGTGCATTTTGTCCTCGCTACAAATCTCTTCGATCACAGTCCATTCATCGCTACCTAGGAGTTTTCTTTCGGCGGCGGGACGGGAATCTTCAAAAGGTTCGCCCGTGACTTCTTCGTAAATCCGGGGCAAAGAGTCGTCAAATTCATGCTTTTCTTCCAGCCAAATTCGGCGGATTTCGCTAAGTTCTTCTGGGGTAATTAAGGTGATATCGCGCATTTCTAGGGGTGCGGTTTTGCGGATGTGGGTTTGTGCTTCCAAGACTCGTCTCAGCCAGTGTTCTCGCCAGAATTTGGTGTAGGGCCCTGGGATGGGTTCGACGGAGGTTGTGTCGTCGCCCATGTTGCGTTCAAACAGTTCTACTCTACCGTAGATGCGGCGGAAGTCTCTTTTATCGCGATCGTTTTTAATGTCTAATTCGTTGCGAATATCGAGAAGAGGCTGCATCCATTCTTTTTCCTCATCGTTTTGAATCATTGCCTCCATAGATTTATCTTGGCTTACCATTGTGCAAACCCAGCAGCCAAAGCGAGAATTTCCACAACTAGGGGTGGAAGTATCAACAACTAGAGGACATTCATTATCTGCTGTCGCACCTCGATACATAGTTAGCAAATCTTTATTGTTATTTCCCCACGGATTATCCCACTGCATCAAGTAAAGCCACACTTCATCTGTTCGCCAGTCTTCAATGGGAAGGTAAATATAAGAGTTAGGGCGAGTGGGATTAGCATTAAGGCGTTCGCTTACCCGCCACTCCCTATGTTTAGCCATATTTGCGGCGCGTTTAGCACTTTCAGCCTTGCGAGTACCTAGAACAAGAATTACCTCGCCGCTAGTTCTAATTATTTCACGAATAAAAGAACCGGTTGGTTGTATTTTTAATCGTTCCGTACACCATCTAAATCGGTTTCTAGGTGCTGGGTATCCTTTACCTATTAAGCACGCCCAAAAGGTATCTTGAACGGCTGGATAAGTTAAATGAGTTTCTATTGGCATTCCCTGTTCTTGGGCTGCAACTTTCATCCGTTTTAGAGAATTATGTACTCCAGCAGCTACTATAGGGTTTTCTACCAGTGTATCATTTGTTAGAACATGAATTTTTTTGTGGCGTTTCTCAATTGGCAACTCGGCAATCGCATACCAGACAAGCTGTAGGACTGCCGAACTATCTTTGCCGCCACTCCAACCGATTACAAGTGGGAGTTCATCTTGACAATAAAGCTCTTGAATTTCCTTTTTTAATATTTCTATGTCTGCAATTAAATCGCCAATATT
This sequence comes from Microcoleus sp. TY_ISSM_2_bin.22, assembly GCA_025937335.1. Lineage (GTDB taxonomy): Bacteria > Cyanobacteriota > Cyanobacteriia > Cyanobacteriales > Microcoleaceae > Microcoleus. Next base: position 1,271 of record JAICRN010000430.1, on the reverse strand, counting down.
GCGGGGCGGAAATAGTGACATTTGTTGTAATTCATTCATTTTCTAGAGACCCCTTTTGATTGTAAAGTAAACACATTTTTGCGATGCCACTGCAGCGCATCTTTTCTCGGATAATATTGCTCTAAACTTGGCAAAAGAATCTGTTCTCCGTGAAACTCTCTCATTAATCTAGGGTATGGTGAGTCCTCTTGTAGATCGCTAGCAACTATAATTTGATAACGATCGTCAACAGCAAACCATCCTCGGTCGAATGCCCAATGATGATTTTTACAGAGTGAGAGCCCATTATCTGGTCTATTATCATAAAACTCAGAGAAGGGCTTGATATGTGCGCCATCTACAATACTTTGACTAAGCGAACGTGTAACTTTCAATCGACAAAAAGCACATCGGTAATCATACAAATGCACGACGGATTTACGGAAAATAGCCTCTCTAAACAAAGATTTTCGTAAATACACCTTTGGTTGTGCATCTGTATCACTAGATTCAATACTCTCTAATTCATTCCAGGTAGAATCTTGGAGAGACTGATTTATTGTTAAAACATCTTCTATCTGTTTTTGGCTTGAGGAAAACCAGGCAGATATCAGTATATCTATTAATTCTTTTTTTGCATTATAGTCTCGCAATAAATCAAATAATTCATCATCTATTTTTGCTCTTTCAACATCTCTTCTTAAAGAGTTGATGGTTTGAGGGCGTCCTCCCGTGTATGGTTCGCTAAATTCAACGTGCCAAAATTTAGGTTTCTTGTTTTTTAAATGAAAAAATGGAATAGCAAAATCAATCTCCTCAAAACTGTCAGAACTCAATACAGACCAGTATCTTTTGAAGGTGTTAATTAATTGATCGGAAACAGTAATATTGTTCTCATTAAGTAAGCCTAGTGTAATTAAATCAATTACAGACAGTAGGAGTATTGGCTGATTTAGAGCGTTACCTCCTTGTTTATTCTTGCCTACCTTAATCTGAGAAAAACAATGGCGATAGTATGCTAAATTCTTATTTTCTGACTCTTCTCCTGTAGTCATTTCCTCCTCCCGCTATGATTAAATACAATCCAACCTAAAATTTTACACTCTTTTCAACGAAAAGTTAAGCACCGCAAACCACAACCATAACGCAGAAACTAGACAATTTAAGCAGTGTCAGCCGACTAAAAAGTAATTTTATAGCCTAAACAGGTGATAATTATATCACTGTCGGCGTGCCTCTGCGGTTTCCAAACCCAACCTCACCTTCAAATAATCAGTCATCCAACTAACACT
>JAICRN010000561.1 GCA_025937335.1 Microcoleus sp. TY_ISSM_2_bin.22 | reverse complement strand
CAGACTGGGCGATTGAAATTCTTTCTCCCGAACAAAGCCAAACGAAAGTGCTTGCTAAATTACTTGCTTGTTCGCAACAAGGCACTGAATTGGGGTGGTTAATGATTCCCGAAGAAGAAAGTATTTTAGCGGTATTTCCCGGGCAAAGAGTAGAACTGTACGAAGGTGCAACTGATTTGCCAATACTTAATGGAATTGAGTTACAACCCACATTCCGCACCCCCAACTGGCACTACCGGCAGATTGAGGGGGTAAAAGTGAATCATCCGAGACCATCATGAGTAGAAATACTCAACTATCTCGGTCACTCAGCATTACCCAGTAGTCCATTCTGGAAAATTGAGGTGAGGGCGTGAGTTAAATCTGATATCAGTTAAAATGGCGAGCGGTAAAAAACCAAGTTTATTACGTATCCGTAACGCGCTCACAGCCGCGAAAAAGCGTTAATTGCGCTCGCCAATAGTAACAAATCATCACCAAAAATAGTGTAAACTGGCGAGCGCGATGAACAATCAAATCAGGATTCAGCAGCCCATGCAGAAAGCATCCCAGATGAAAGTAGAAAACCTAGATCATCTGGGCTTGATAGCCGGTCTAATTGATGAAATAGGAATTGTCCAAAAAATCAATGAATTAGTAGGCGAACAACCGGGCGAGATAGTCAGTCCCGGCCTGGTAGTTAAAGCCATGATTATTAATGGATTAGGGATGGTTTCCGCCCCATTGTATTTATTTTCTAAATTTTTTGAAGGGAAAGCAGTAGAACATTTACTTGGAACGGGGATTCAAGCATCACATTTAAATGATGACCGTTTAGGCAGAGTATTAGATAAATTATATTTGACAGGAATTACGGAAATCTTCACAACCATTGCCCTGTCAGCCGCTCAAAAATTCGAGATAAATACCGACACATCTCACCTCGACTCAAGTTCATTTCATGTACATGGCAAATATGAGCAAGAATTGCCATCAGTATCTTTTTCGCTAGAAACAGATAGCAGTCAGTTAGATAATTCATCAATCAACCATCAAACATCGCCCATACCAATTGAGATTACCTACGGCTACTCTCGCGATCATCGTCCCGACTTAAAACAGTTCATTTTAGACCTAATTTGTAGTGGAGATGGAGATGTACCACTATTTTTACGAGTAGCTTCAGGAAACGAATCAGATAATTCCATATTCGCCTCAATTTGTCAAGACTTTAAAAAACAATTAAATCTCGACAGTTTAATGGTAGCTGACAGTGCATTATATACCGCTCCCAATTTAGAAATGTTAACCAATTTAAGATGGTTAACTCGTGTACCACTCAGCCTGAAACAAGCGCAGCAACTGGTATCTCAATTAAATGAATCAGAATTTCACGATAGTGCTGTGACCGGATATCGTTGGTCAGAACACAAAAGTAATTATGGTGGAATTACACAAAGATGGTTAGTAGTAGAGAGCAGTTTGCGTCGTGAGGCAGACCAAAGTAAATTAGAAAAAAAACTCAAAAAAGCTGAAATTGAGGGTCAGAAAAAGTTGCGAGAGTTATCAAATATTGAATTTGCTTGTGACACCGATGCCTTGTCAGCAGCACGTCGTTTATCTACCGAACTAAAATATCATAATTTAACCCAAATTAGTAGCAGACAATCGACAGCAAAATCCGATGCTAATTCGACCAGTTCTGACATTTCTAGCTCTAAGCTAATATTTAAAGTTCAGGCACACCTAGAATTAGATGCTAGTGCGGTAGCCAAAGCAACCAAAGCTAGTGGCAGATTTATCTTAGCTACTAATGTGCTGGATGCTTCACAATTAAATCCTGATGAAATGATTGTAAAATATAAGGAACAGCAGTCGGCAGAGAGAGGGTTTGGGTTTTTGAAAGACCCCTTGTTTTTTACGGATAGCGTGTTTCTAAAGTCGCCGGAAAGAATAGAGGCTTTAACTTTGGTAATGGGTTTGTGTTTGTTGATTTATACTTTAGGTCAAAGGTTACTCCGGCAAAACTTGCAACTCACTAATAAAACCGTAAAAAATCAGTTGGGCAAAGGAACCAATCGACCTACTTTGCGCTGGATATTCCAAAGTTTTCAATCAATTCATGCCGTTTGTATTCAAGGAATTCAGCAAGTTTCTAATTTGACATCAGAACGGTTAGCCATCTTAAATTTATTTCCAGTCACCTGTCGGTCTTATTATTTTTTGTTGTGAAATGAAGTCGATTATTGATTGGTAAAACTGACTTACATTTAAATAATTGTTGATTCAGCACTGATGTATTATTGTCATAATGCGGGCGATATATGCTGGGAATTAATAGTTATTAATGGTCTGATTTTTGATTTTTAATGGGTTAAGAAGATTGAATTAATGCCCTCATGTCAATTTTTAGGAATTCCTAACTGAGTGATGCGAGCGTTGCACAGATTTTTGGGTGTTTTTACTCACGCTCGATCTCGGATGATTCACTTTTATCCCCTCAATCTGCCGGTAGTGCCAGTTGGGGGTGCGGAATGTGGGTTTGAAAGCTTTCTTCGCAGGTTGTGGCAACAGCAGGGGTGGCTAAACACATGAAAGCTAGACTCAAGACAAGCGATCGCATATTAACTGAGTTATAAGAACGAAACAATCATCCAGATCATGATGAACCATCATAGGATTGTTTGGCAAGTGATGCAAATACCTTCGATGGTTTTTAGTATGAGTTGCAGTCCGATTAGTATTGGCTTTTATTCTAGCAAGTATCGAAACTAGAAGAATTAAGGGTAAAGACTAAAAGAGCGATCGTTTTGGATTGAAGGGCGATCGACCAAATGGTAATTTTGAAGTATTGGGTTTTGCGATCGCTGACCGTCGCAACTCCTTCAGTCAATCAAGGCTCGTTTACAAACATCAAGTCCTTGAGTTAAGCATTGTTCTCGCCACTTGCGAGATATGGGTGCAAACATTTCTACCAATTGGTCTTTTGTCCATTCATATTTCTGGTCTGACTTACCCCACCAGTAAGCACGATTCTCAGCCCGCAATGCCTTCAAGACTTGAATCGTCGAGTAAGTACCGAATTCTGCTGTTAGTAAATCATAGCGACACTTTGGTAGAAGAGCTTGACACCAAGTTTTTAATCCACCGCGAATTGGATATGACACACCTTCTGTACTGTTCGGTTCTATTGTTTCTGCTCCAAATCGTTGAGCTAGTCTTGAACAAGATTCTGATGTTGCAGAGGCGTCCAGCAAAAGCTTATAAGTTCCCCAGCGTCCTAAACCTGTGTGGAAATCAATATGCACTACCTCTGAAGCATTACCAATCCATTGGGGCAAATTGCTAGCTAGAATCTTTTGAGTTTTGGATGCAGCATGACCGCCAAAAAAAAGTCCCTTTGGAAAATCGTATTGCCCTACAGGAAAAGTGTTTCTCAAACTGGTCATTCCATATCTCAATATCAGCCAGATAGCATGAATAATATAAGGTTCAAAGCGTGAAGGAGGTAAAGTTGGATTTAGAAAGGAATTGAATTTAGGATAATCCTTTGGGCTGCCCTCAAAAACTTCTTCAGACAATAAAAAGTTACGGTTTAAGTCTACGTTGTTTTCATTCCAACGTCGTCGCCATGCAAAACCATAAGGATTCAGAGCATGAATAAGTACAACTTTAATATCAGGTGACAACGATGTGAGAAGTTGGTGCTTTTCTAACAAGGTAAGTTGGATTGCCGATCCTAAAAAGCCTTCTACTCCATGCAAGCCACTAGAAATGACTACACATCGTCGTGGGTTGGAAGAACCACCGATAGCCACATCAATAGTTAATTCTTCACCAGTTGGACTAACCTGATCAATTGGATAGGCTGTGTGCTGATAACCCAAAGATGAAGATGCTGCTCGAAATCGCTCTCGTGCAGTAATGTAGTTTGGTGAAAATGCTTCTGAATAGCTCATAAACCTTCATTACCCACCAGTAACCTTACAACTATGCCTCAACATATAACTCACACGGCATAACTATTAATTATACTGTAGTTGCGGTCTAACACTTCGATCGCCCAAACCAATATCATACTATCCATAGGACAATAAGGCTAGAAACTAACGGAGCGATCGACCAACTGGTAATTTTGAAGTATTGGGT
>JAICRN010000611.1 GCA_025937335.1 Microcoleus sp. TY_ISSM_2_bin.22 | reverse complement strand
GGCACAATGCAGCTTACGTCCCCGCAATTTCCGTAAGACATGGCGTGGAATTCCACAGCAGCCGGAAAATTGTCCCAAGGCTGCAATCTCGAATCAAATCCCCCTTGATTTATCGTTTGATTTGCAGTAGGAAAAAACACTGCCCCTACAGGAATTCCCATCCTTTGAGCTGGTTGAATTGCTATCCCCAAAAAATCTAAAATCCCTTGGACTGCGTGAGCAACACTCAGTTTCCACAGGTCTTTTTGCAGAGTGCCGGTATCGGGAAGCCGCGGTGTCGGTTTTGGTGTGGGAGTTGCAGGGTTTGGCTTGTTAGCAGCGGGAGTTGTTGAGGCCGATCTTGATGCGGCATTCTGGCTTCTAGACGGTGAGGTTGCTACTGACATCGCCTGCGGAATTCGGCCCTGCCAAAGAGGTTCTCGCTCAGTAGGATACTGTTTGACTACTGCTTGAACGTCAGTAGTATTGATAAATCCCCTAGTCAAATACCGCTGAATTAAATCTCGACCTTGCTGATTGCTAGCCCGCTGCAAAAGAACTTGCTGCGATGCTGGCCCGTAAATCCACAAGTCTTGAACTTTGGTAGCAACTGAAGCGGGTCCGACGCCGCGTAGATAGCGAATGTAATCGAATAACATTCCTTGCGGCTTGCGCTTGACTATTTGATTTACTAACAAAGTATAGTCTTGCCGTGCTTGCGGGTTGTACGGATCGATAAAGGCTTGATTGCCCGGAACTTCTCCGAAGTCCTCGTTAATTGCTGCGTATTCGCTTACTGTTAAACTTGTCTGATTTTTACCGTTGATAGCGAGGGTTTGCTGTCTGTCTGGACGCTGAGCATAGCTATAGCCAAAGTTCATGGTAAATAACCAGGCGTATACTTTTAAACCTCGCTGTTTGCCTTTGGCGATCGCCTTTTCTAACAAGTCGTATTTCTCGTACCCGCGATTTCTCACAACAGAAGGCCAAGCCGTAGGATTGTCTGCGACTGGTAGCAGCACTTGACCGTCATAAAATGTTTCTATATAGACTTGGTTGTAGCCTTTATTCACAACTTTGTCTAATACTCGATCGATTTCTCCGGGCCTGACATCGCAGGGATACAAACGCAGCCAAATTGCTTGGGTTTCGGGCCAAGTTTTTTGGCGGCATTCTGCTATTTCCCGCGCGTGTTTGCTCAAAACAGCAAAATATGCTTGCTGAGATTCCCGTTTTCCTGACAGCGCGGCGCGGCGCAAGTCTTCTTTTTGATTTACCTGTTCTTGGGATAATTGGCAATAGGCTGAGGTTTCGGCAAAAGCTGGTTGATTTTCGATAAACGGCCAAACAAGCTGGCTGATGAAGCTACTGGTTAAAACAGCAGTTACCGCACTTAAAAAGCGTCGCTGGTGTTGCAAATTCGCGATGCGAGTTGGTGCAATTTTCATGGGAGAATTGAATGGGGTTTTCTGGTTTAAATTGGGTGGCGATCGCATTTTCGCGATCGCGCTCAACAAGCAGCTACAAATTTTCTACTTTTTTCGGTTGACCTAGTTATGGCACAAGTCGATCGCACAATGCAAATTCTGTCTGGCGACTATTTATATCGTGTGCGATCGAATAACGGCAGGCAAGATAACACTCGCCGCTTAAAACCGCTACTCTACAAACGAAGTCCCTCCATAGCATACTAAAGAATAAAATGGGTAAAAAGCCCGAACTTGAAATCATATCCAGTTCAATATTTCAGTATCTTTTCACTAAATTCTGCATAAAAAAGCGCCTGGGTACAGTGGGCGCTAAAAGCAGTTGATATTTCTACTAAAAATTGTTAACACTCAACTGTCAAGGATGAAAGATGAATCTTTAAAATTATCTCGATCCCTAAATTTTGAGATTAAGATTCTCTGTTGAGAGCAGCTTCAACCTGCTGAAATTCTGACTCAAGACGCTTTTTCAACTTTTCAGGAACGGGACGGTTTGGATAGGAACTGTAATGTCCTGCCAAAGAGTTTAATGCCGTCCGCATTGTTGTGAAAGAGGCCAGCTTGGTAAGAGCGGGATCGCGGCGGTAGGCTGCAAAAAAATCGTTGATACTTGTGCGAGCCTTGGCTTGAGCGGCTGCTTTTTCCGGCGTGCCCTCTGGCAAAGTGAGCGCTGTTCTCAAGCTCTTCACTAATGTTAACGTGTCTTGGCCATAATCTCCACTCAGAGTGGCCGGAACATTGGTACAGCCCGCTACGCCGATGACAACAACTAATACCAGGGCTAACAGACGGGAAATGTAATGCTTCATAAGGTTTAGAAAAATGGAAGCGAAAGCGGCAATCAAAATTAACCTTTATCCTATCTCGAATTGAGCTAATAATGCCAATTTTTATTTTTTTTGCACAAGTACCATGAAACAGAATTTTTGTCAATCCAAAATCTAAAATCTAAAATCTAAAATCGATTGATTTGTCCGGCAACGACGGAGAGAATTTGGGTTTCTCGCAGCCACTGAGTGTCAAAAGCGCCTAAGTGAGTTGTAGTAATCAGAGTTTGAAATCGTTCTTGAATTGTTTCTAAAAGTTGATTTTGGCGGCTCAGATCTAGTTCTGCAAGTACGTCGTCGAGCAACAGTAAAGGCGCTTCGCCGACGACTTCTTCAATAAGCTGCAATTCGGCTAATTTTAATGCTAATACCAGAGTTCGCTGCTGGCCTTGGGATGCGTATTGACGAGCTGGGGTACTGTTAATTGTAAATGTAATATCGTCGCGGTGGGGGCCGACTAAAGTGGTTCCTTGAAACTGTTCTGCGATCGCCCTTTTTTGAATTTTCTCTAAAAATGCTTGCCGCACCCCTTCGAGATTGTCTTTAGCGATTAATTCTGCACCTACTTCAATATTAGCATCGTATTTCACATCTAAAACTTCTGCGGAACCGCTAATTGAACGGTGCCAATTTCGAGCTAAAGGCATCAATCGCTCCAAAATTCTATCGCGCCTGCGGATGACGCGAGCCCCCGCTGTCGCCAACTGCGCGTCCCACAAAGCTAATTCTGAACTAGGAATGGGGAATGGGGAATTGGGAATTGGTAAATCTTCTTTATTTTCCGGTTCGGGACTTTCGGGTGCAATAAATCGGAATTTGTCAAAACTTTCGGAAAATTCCGCTTTCCTGATTTCTTTAGAACGTTTCAACAGAGCGTTTCGCTGGCGCAAAATTTGGTTGTACTGCTGCAAAATGTGAGCGTAAATCGGTTCTAACTGAATGACTAGGCGATCGATCCAATTGCGCCTTCCTTCGGGCCCGCCGCGCACTAAATCCAAATCCAAACAAGAAAATTGCACTACATTTAAAATGCTCAAAAAATCTAAATGGCGGCGCAGCGGTTCACCGTTGAGCTTCAGTGTCCGACGCGCCGCAGAGCGAAGAGTTAAAGCTAAGTCGATCGCTCCGGTTTGGCGTTCGAGTGTAGCATCAATTTGCCCGCTAGGCTTTGAATCGAGTATTAAATCGCGATCGCGCCCTACTCTGTGGCTTTTTAATGTAGAAAGTAACTCTACCGCTTCTAACAAGTTAGATTTTCCTTGAGCGTTATTTCCTACTAAAATGGTTTTAGGAGCGTCAAAGGCTACCTTTTGATCGAAGTAGTTCCGAAACTGCCGTAGGTGCAGCGTTTTCAAATACATAATATTAGTAAT
>JAICRN010000528.1 GCA_025937335.1 Microcoleus sp. TY_ISSM_2_bin.22 | reverse complement strand
GTGTCCTCAGTATCATTCCGATGCCACCGGAAACGATATGACTCATGACTGAAGACCGATTAAGATTGCTGGGAGTACATTTCTCGGAGTACCAAAGCTGGGTCTACCCAGCGGCCGCCGTACTTCAATCCCCAGTGCAAGTGAGGGCCGGTCGTGCGGCCGGTCATCCCAACTCTGGCAATTCTCGCACCGGCCGGCACAATTTGACCCTGCCAAATTTGCAGGCCGCCTTCGCGATCGATATAATAACGCCCGCCGTTAGCGGTTTCCACCCGACCTCTGAGGTGACAGTAGATGTGTTCCCAATCTCCCGATCGCACCACCATACCAGTGCCACACCTGCCGTCTTCCCAAACTTCCACAATTTGCCCGCCCCACCAATTGCGGATATAGCTGCCTTCCGGGGCCGCCAAGTCCAAACCGTAATGAAAATCGCCGCCGCGGGGGCCGAAGGCGGAACTGTAGGCTTCAAAATTTTCTACTGGAAAAGAAGCTTCTTGCCACAAATTGCCCGTGGCTACTTGACCGGCTGAAGTTTGCTGAGCCCGGACGAAATCCTGCCGCCATCCCATACCAAGTAAACCAAGGCCGATGGAAGCTGCCACCAGCAGCATCGATTTGGGACGCATTAAGCGTTTTGCCGCCAGCGGGCTTGTAGAGTCTTGCACGTTTTTTTTCATTCCTCAAAGTTGAATGGATTTGCAAGGGTGCCTTGTTTGTTGTGCCACTTCGCTGCAAGATTGCCTCTGAGCTCTACCCACTAGCGAATGAGTTGGCCAACGTGTATCTTACTGCATACAGAGCCGCTGTCAAGGCTTCGGGTTAAATGCTGTGGGAAACGGAAAATTATTTTCCAGCCGAATTCCTGCTGCGGTTGAATTCGATCGAGCTTTTGCTTGACACTATAGTTAGTTCGGGGATTTTGGATGTCATCCAACATCTCAAATTCATAACAAACATTCAAGCAATGCTTACTGAAATTTTTCCCTTTAGTTTTGCCATAGATGCAACTGCGATCGCGGGTGCGTCCTTGTGGTCTTTAGCCCTGTACTGGGGCCTGTCGCCCGTCACTGAATGGGTAATTCTGCAACTCAACCGCTGGATGAATTTTGCGGAGAGATCCCTCTACACCTCGGAAGCCGAGTTTGAAAGAACCCGCCAAGCCAGAGAAGCTCAAAATGCTTTTTACGCTTCGCTGTTAAGCATTCTGCCCTTTTTGATTGTCGGCGGATTGTGCAATTGGGGCGTCGAATTGTCTCTGGGCACTGGTTGGGCGGTATCGATGGGTACGATCGCCTGTATTGGCGGCGGCGTGTACGAGCTCGGCCGCCGAGACGGTCAATCTTAAGCGATTTTAGATTTTGGATTTTGGATTTTGGATTGCTCAAGATATTCGGAGATTTACCAGCCTCTAGAATTGATCGTAATCTCAAATCCAAAACTCCAACTCTCAAATAAATATGACATTTCCCGTTTATTTATCGATCGCGCCTCAAACAAAATTAGCAATGTATTTTAACCGTAAGCTGACTCAGGATGTTTACCCAAAAGTCGCAGTTGCCGTTCAGTAGCGGTAGCGAGAATTTCGGGATTGAACTGCCACGGCCAAGGCGAAAATTTCTGCGCGATGTCGCGGTGGGAATAATGCACTTGCAGCATATAACGAGTGCGATCGGTTGTCGTATTTCTACCGCCGGAGTGCCAAATTTCACTGCGAAAAAATAGCACATCTCCAGCGTTGCACAATACTGGTTCTGCGGAGTGTCCGTTCCAAGTTTCTTCCCCGCGATCTGGTTTGCGACCAGACTTATGACTGCCGGGAATAATATAGGTAGGACAGAGGTCTTCCGTGACATCGCTGAGATAAAAATGGGCCGTGCAAATCAATACCGGGAGTTGAAAAGTGCGGTCGGCAAACACGCTTTCGGGCAAAGGTACAAATACGCGATCGGCATGAATCCGCCAACCGTCATAACCGGGCTCACTTTTCCACGCAGTCATGCCAATAATATGGCAATCGCTGCCCATTAATGCTTCGGCTAATTCAATGATACCCGGTCGATCGGCATAGGAAAGCCACAGCCGATCGCGATTAAAAACGCACTTAAAATGCTGGTTCAATTCACTCCAACTGCTGCCGTCGAGTCCGAAGGGTTGCAGGCGATCGAGTGCTTCCCTGGTTCCGGCCACTTCGGACGGATCCAGCACACCGGGAATCAGCGCAAAACCATCTTCGCGCACCGCTTCTTGCGCCCCTGCTGTGTCAAAAATGTCATAAGTCTTTTGCCGATAGCTGAAAACTTCGCTTAACGTGCTGGCGTTCATAATTCAAAAAGTAAAATTATTAACTGTTATTAAATTAACACTTATTCTGCTCGATACTTGCATACCATGAAACCAGTCACCCAGCTTATTGGTACATCAGAACTTACACAAAATTTAATTATCTAAGGCACGCACTGCTCGCATTACTTCTAATTTGGGGATAAATCAAATGAAATACCAACCAGAACTAACCTCATTAAATCAAGCCCGCGCCGCCTTCCAAAAAATCTGGGGATACGAGGATTTTCGACCACCGCAAGGAGAAATAGTTAGCAGTTTGTTAGCCGGAAAAGATACAATTATAATTATGCCGACAGGTGGCGGCAAATCCATCTGCTTTCAACTGCCAGCTTTGTTACAAACAGGTTTAACTCTCGTAGTTTCGCCGTTAGTCGCACTGATGGAAAATCAAGTGCAAGAATTGCGCGATCGCAATCTGCCCGCTTCCCTCCTCCACAGTCAATTGCCAACACAGCAGCGCCGACAAACTATGCAATCGCTGCAACAAAACAAATTAAGATTGCTGTATCTGTCTCCCGAAACATTACTCAGCAAACCTGTTTGGGAAATTATCACTCAGCCCCACATCCAAATCAACGGTTTAATATTAGATGAAGCTCACTGTTTAGTGCAGTGGGGCGATACATTCCGACCAGCTTACCGCCGTTTGGGCGCAGTGCGACCTGCTTTGTTGAAAGCTAAACCAGCAAACAGTAAAATTGCGATCGCCGCTTTCACCGCTACCGCCAACCGTGAAGCACAGCAGACAATCAAAAATGTGTTGCAACTGCACAAGCCCGAAGCATTTCTGCTAAGTCCCTACCGTTCTAACCTGCACCTGCAAGTGCAAACAGTCTGGACGCTGAGAGGACGCAAACAGCAGTTATTAAATTTTATCAAAGCTCGACCAAAACAAGCAGGTTTAGTTTATGTCCGCACTCGAAAAGATAGCGAAAACTTGGCGGATTTGTTGAAAGCAGCAGGTTATGAAACAGCAGCATATCATGCAGGTTTAAGTCCAGAATTACGAAGAAAAATAGAAACAGCTTGGCTGAACAATGACCTTAAATTTGTGACTTGTACCTCAGCATTCGGGATGGGAATTAACAAGCCCGATGTTCGGTGGGTTGTTCACTTTCAAGCACCTTTGCTATTATCGGAATACATTCAGGAAATTGGTAGAGGCGGACGCGACGGCAAATCGGCGATCGCCCTGACATTGATTAGCGAACCGACGGGTTTGCTTTATCCCGAAGATAAACAAAGAGCACAATTTTTTCAAGATAAATTGCGATCGCAATACCGAGAAGCTCAGCAATTAGCCAAAAAACTGCCAGTTAAAGGGGATATAGAAGCAGTTTGTAGCGAATTTCCCGAAAGCGCGATCGCCCTTTCGATTCTCCACAGCAGCGGACAATTAACATGGCAAGATCCTTTTAATTATGCGATCGATAAATCCGCACAGCAAAAAGGCGAAAAATCAAATTTTACCGCAGCGGAAGAAATGGCAAAATATATCAAACATCGCGAGTGTAGGTGGCAATTTTTGCTGCAAGCTTTTGGCTTTACCAAGGAAGCTACATCAATGCGGTGCGGCCACTGTGACAATTGTCGATAGAATTGACAAGTATACTCAAACGACTTAAGCACTCCGACCCAAGAAACCGGGTTTTTTACCGAGTCTGCGGGCCCAAACTAAGTATTGCTGTGAAAAAATGCGGTTTCTCGCTACCCGTGCAATCGCGAACTAATTCAAAGATGTTATGATTACAATAGTTAACGATCCGAGAAACTCGGTTTCTTCCTACATTTACCTTGACTCGTCGCAAAAATCGTAAAAACCGGGTTTTTTACCCATGTGCAAGCCCGCTAATTGGCAAAAAATAGTAAAAAGTAAATGATAGAAACAGACAGTGCGGCACAGATTTACACAGTAGAAAATACAGAGGAATTAGATAGCAGTAATGTCAATCAGCGATTAGATATTTGGCTGTCAAACCAGATACCGGACTTATCCCGATCGCGAATCCAAACCCTCATATCACAAG
>JAICRN010000314.1 GCA_025937335.1 Microcoleus sp. TY_ISSM_2_bin.22 | reverse complement strand
GGGGCGGAGCACCTGCCCGCGGTTGGTAAGGCGCAGCCTGATTGGTGTGGGATTGTATTTCGGGGGGGAGGGGGGGGCGATCGTTTCTGGTCACAGTCACTGCGGGATTTGGCAGCAGCACGCCTGGGTTTTGCGACGTGCGGACTGGGGGAGCAGGCCGGGGAGCTGTTTGGCTCAGCGGCAGTCCCGGAGGCGGCGGCGGTGCTGTTTGGGCAGACTGTACTGTACCGCCCTGTCCGGCAACGCTGAGGACGATGCTTTGGCCTTGTCCCGGCACAATTTGTCCGTTGGGAACTCCGTTGGTGCCAGCTACTACAACGCGGATGCTGTTAGCTTCTACCTGGCTGATTTCTACTGAAGAAATTCCCGGAGCGGGGTTATCTTGACGGAAGCTGTTGCCTTCGGGCAAGCGGAGCTGGGTGTTGATAATTGTGGCTTGGTAAGTATTGCCGTTATTGATGGCGAAAACTTGCGGGCGATCGCCCTTTTCTGTCGCCATGACAATATTTACGCCATTATTAGCTTGACTTACTTGCACTCCTGTGACTTGAGTCGGCGCTGCCAAGACGGGGGCTTGGGCGATCAGAACTCCTGCAACGCTGCATAAGAGTCCTCCACTTAACCGTAGATGCTGTTTCACGTTCTCTCCTCAACTAAAATTTGTATTTGTTGTTCGCAGCCTTTTGTCGCTAGCTGCTAAACTGACTGAAAGATTCTCTAATCGAGCCTTTTTTGAAGGGAGAAGTTAGAATTATATTCGGCAGAAACTATAATTTTTGATTGCCATCTAAAATAACTTTTTCTGGCTTTCATAATATTTTTTGATTCAACCTTATATCTTCTACCTTCTACCTTCTACATAAGTTCCTTTTAGATAATAAGTGCTAAAAAAGCGACTTTTTTGGAACCCTAGCTAATATCCGCCCAAATACCGCTACTTAGCACCAGGACTCGGAGCCGGAGTTGGCGGCTTTTCTTCTTGCTTTAACGGCAGCAGTGCGTGCAAGTCAAAAGCAGTTTTAATTTTAGTTTGCGGCTGATCCACAGGGATTATTTTCCCTTTCAAGAAGTCAACTTGAAGTGCCTGAGTTGATACTAGCAATTCAGATTTCAAATTCCTCACTACTAACAGCGACTGCATTAACTCCAAGTTACGCATAAAATTGCGGGTTTGAGCGAAATTGCCTTCAAACTCTACCTTAAATTTTTTGCGTCTGAGCTTGCCAGCCAGGGACGGCCCGAAGGACGTATCCCTGAGAATATCAGGATCTAGAGTTCCCGGTGCGGCGGTTGCTGCTGCTGGCGGGATGTCCGGCTCAAATTTGGTAATTTTAGCCTTGAGGTCGTCCCCTTGCACGCCGGCGTTGATTCTATTAACCAGTTGGGTCATGTCAAACAGCAGCGTGGTAACGCCCGTGTCGCTGGCAAACATTGCCGTCACGTTAGCCCGGCGCTGTTTTGCTTCTTCTTGGTTTGCTTCTGCTTCTGCCTTTTTTTGAATTAGAGTTTGCAATTGCAGTTGCGTTTGCTTGCTTTCGGTAATTTTTTGCTTGAATTCGCCGCTTTTTTGGAATTCGGGCAGTACGAACTGGTAGACGAGGTAGCCGGCAATTCCGAGGCCAAGTACCGCGACGCCGATTGCTTGGACTTGGGGCGTCAGCTTAATGCCGAATATTTCCTGAGTCCCTGTGTCTTCTGCTTTGCCGCCGCTGGGAATAAACTCATTTGCTGCTGTCATGGTTTTTTCACTTCTCCTTTTTGTGGTTCTAGCACTCCTTTTTCTTGAAGTGTTTCTATCCGTATTGCTAGCCCGTCTGCTTGCTTGCTCCGCAGCTCGGGGAGCAATTCGGAGGCTCCTGTCGGGCTGAGCGTCGTTTCAATTTTATATTCCACCACCGGCCGCAGTTTGGGAAGTTCTGCTGCTCCTGCGTTTGGGTTGCGCACTTGTAATTGTGTGGGGTTGTTTTTTAATGTAGCCGCTACCAGTCTGGTGTCGGTGTTGAGGAAGAAAGGAGAGCGCTGGACTAGCAGCATAAAGTCGTTAACTTGAGCAAAGGTACTGGCTATCCCTGAAATTTGTACTTTTGCTGCCTGGGGCGCGACGACAGGAGTGGGAGTGGCAACTGGGGTGGGGCTGGCTGGGGACGGACTCGCCCCCGGAGATGGACTCGCTCCCGGGGAGGCTGCGGGAGTGGCTGCGGGCGGAGGTGCTGCTGCGGCAACGGGGGAGGGACTGGGGTCGATTTGCTCGATTTTGGAAATTTGCACTCCGGCGGGAGTGCGGGCACTGAGGTCTTGCAGCATCGCCGACCAAGGTTTAATTTGGTCGAATACTCCGGCTAATGCTTTGTATTCGGCGGTAACTTTGTCGGTTTCGGCGTTGATGGCTTTGATGGCGTTGGCTTGAGTGTTTAACTTTGCCAGTTCTTGGTCGATGGTTGCTTGTTCTGTGGCCAAGTTGGTATTTTCGTTAGTCGCCCACCACCAAGCGCCCATGACTGCGGCGTTGATGCCGAAGGCAAACAGCAGCGCCCCAATTAATGGGAGTTGGTCTTTGGCTCCACCGGAACTTTTTTTAGCTGAGCTTTTGGCTGCTGCGACGGGTTTGTAGTCCGGGCGGTCGTTGAGAAAATTAATATCTAGGCTGTACATGGCTTCACTCGATTTTATAGCAGAAGGAAGAAGGGAGAAGGCTTTAGTTATCGTCGCGAGAGAAGGAAGGAAGGCTTTAGTTATCTAGTAGGGAAGGAAGAAGCAATTTTCCGCAAGGGTTTGGGAAATTAAGAACTTCCTCACCGTCTTGGCTGTTGCTAGAGATTTTAATTTGAAATTTTAGATTTTAGACACAGCGCAAGATTGCCGGTACAAGTGAAGGATTTATTTAGGGAAGAAAGAAACAACTTTCTGCCTTCTACTGAAGGAAGCGGCTGCTTCTACCTCCGATATTTTACCTTTTACCTTCTACCTTCTACCTCCAATATTCTACCTTCTGCCTTCTGCTTTCTTCTTTCGGAATGGGCTTTTACCTAAAATTCTCAAATCGGTTTTTCTATCAAAAACTGTTAGGTCACATAACCTCCCTCAGTCCTAAACCTAGGGCGACTCCTAAACCTGCTCGCTGTTCTGGGGTAATTTCTTCGCTGATTTCGAGTCCTAGGGTTTCTATGGGATCGACTTGAGATGCGGGCAAGCTTAATCTTTGCATAAAAAATTCGTCGAGTTTGCCGATCGCAGCTCCCGGGCCTGCTAGCAGCAGTTGCGCTACTTCGAGTTCTTCGCTCTGGTTGAGGTAAAAGTCTACTGAGCGGCGCAGTTCGTCTGCTAGTTCTCCCAATACTTTAATCATCGCATTTGTGCCGGGATTGGCGTCTCCCGAGGCGCCCATTGTATCTGTGACTGGCAGGGTCATGCCTTGCAGTTCGCTGGTGTCTCTGTTTGGCGGCAGGTTCATGGCTTGGTTGAGGGCGGTCTGGATTTGGTAGGTACCGATCGGGATGGTACGGTTGAACTGAGGTATGCCGTCCACTACTATAGCTAACTCGGTGCTGTCAAATTCTATGGCGGTCAGGACGGCCGCTTCTTGGGAGGAAAACTGTTGCAGTTGTTCTTTGAGGGTGCGGATCAGGGCAAAGCTGGTCACTTCTAGCACGTCTATAATCAGTCCGGCTTCTTTGAATGTTTCGATGTATGTGTCGGTAACTTCTCTGCGGGTTGCTACTAACACGACTTGCACTTTTTCTACGCCGTCGTCATCTACAAATAGGCCGATTTTTTGATAGTCTACGTCGGCGTCTTCTCTGGGAAACGGCAAGTACAGTCCTGCTTCTGCGTTCATGTAATCCCGCAGTTCTTCTTCGTTGAGCTCTGCGGGAACTGGGATGAGGCGGATGACGGCTTCGCGGCCGGGAATGGCTGTTGCTACTCGCTTGGCTTTGATTTTGTTTTCGGCGAGGACGGCACGTATTAGTTCTGCCATTCCCGGCGGATCGACTATTTGTCCTTCTTGTATGTAGTCTTCTGGAACTTCTGTTGAGGCTAGGATGCCTAATTTTAATGCCTGGGCTTTTTTTTCGAGCTGAATGATGTTGATGCGGTCTGGGGCTATTTCGATCCCGATTCCTGGCTGGCGTTGGGAAAGTAGACCTTTGAAAAAGTTAACCATGTGATTGGGTCGCCGGTAATTGCTATTTTTTTCTTTTGTAGTTGGCCAGCCTGATTCAGCGCGCAGGCGTGTTGGAGGGTTGGTTTCCAACTGCCGAAAGAGTGCTGTAATCTCGGTATCCCGCCTTCTTCTGCGCAGATCCGTCTGTGTTGCGCGATCGCTAGTTCCGATTTTATGCTATCCAATTTACTTGACAATAGCTATTCTGCTGCGAATGTCAATAAATTCCAGCTCGATCGACCGAAAACCTGCCGATTCTGCACAAAAACCGACTATTTCGCTCGCCGTGCCCAGGTACAAAACTCTGTTACTGACTCGTGAGCGCTTGATTCGGGCGATTCCCTACGGGATAGCTTCGCTTCACGCTTTTTTGTCTGACGGTTCCCATAACTCTCAAATTTTATTCTATGAAACGTAAATCTTGGCAACTGTTTGCTGTTTTTGGGCTGGTGGGGCTGCTGCTGGCTGCGGTGGTGAGTTGCAGCAAACCGGCTGTGAATTCCCAGGCAAATAATACGCAGGAAATCGAGTTCTGGACTATGCAGCTTCAACCTCAGTTTACTGAGTATTTCAACAAGACGATCGCCGGTTTTGAAGCGGAAAATCCGGGGGTGAAGGTGCGCTGGGTGGACGTTCCTTGGTCGGCGATGGAAAGCAAGATTTTGGGGGCTGTTTCGGCGAAAACTGCGCCGGATGTGGTGAACCTCAATCCCGATTTTGCTTCGCTGTTGGCGGGACGCAATGCTTGGCTGGATTTGGATTCTCGAATTCCGCAGCAAGTTCGCGAGCTCTATCTCCCGAATATCTGGAAAGCTAGTGTACTCGACGGCAAGAGTTTTGGCATTCCTTGGTATCTCACGACTGGGGTGACAATTTACAATACGGAGTTGTTGAAGAAGGCTGGAATTGCTAAGCCTCCTGCTACTTATGCCGAGTTGGCACAGGTTGCCAAGCAGGTGAAGGAAAAGACTGGTAAGTTTGCTTTTTTTGTGACTTTTGTGCCGGAAGATTCGGCGGAAGTTTTGCAATCTTTCGTGCAGATGGGTGTGCCTTTGGTTGACGCTAAAGGCAAGGCTGCTTTTAATACTGCTAAGGGCAAAGCTGTTTTTCAGTATTGGGTGGATTTGTACAAAAACGGACTTTTGCCGCAGGATGTTTTGGTGCAGGGACATCGCAGGGCGATCGAGCTTTATCAAGCTGGGGAAACTACTTTGTTAGCTTCGGGGCCTCAGTTTTTGAAGGCGATTTCTGAGAATGCTCCGAGTATTGGTGCTGTTTCGGCTGCTGCGCCTCAAATTACGGGGGAAACAGGCAAGAAGACTGTGGCGGTGATGAATTTGGTTGTGCCCCGCGACAGCAAGCGCCCTGATGATGCTGTCAAGTTTGCTCTGTACGTGACTAATTCTCAAAATCAGTTGGCTTTTGCTAAGGCTGCTAATGTTTTGCCTTCTACGGTTGAGGCTTTAAAGGACGATTATTTTAAGAGCGTTCCGACTGATGCTCCTGCTGCCGATCGAGCTCGGGTTGTTAGTGCTTCTGGGTTGAGTTCCGCCGAGCTCTTGATTCCGCCTTTGAAGGATGTTAAGAAGCTGCAAAAAGCGATTTATGACAATTTGCAGGCGGCGATGTTGGATGAGAAGTCGGTAGACCAATCTGTTGCTGATGCGGCTAAGGCTTGGGATCAAAGGTAGTTTTTAATTGAAGCTGGGGCGGGATTTTTTTGGTTCTCGCCTCTTGCTTTTTTTGGCTACTTGACGTATTATTAAATAATGGAAATCTGTGCGGCCATATATAAGCAGACATCAGCTTTTAAGTTATTATCATAATTTAAGTTCTTAGTCACGAGTCAGGACATTAGTCGTTAAAGATGAGGACTAATGTCCTGACTACGAACCTAAAAATTGCTATAAGTCCTGTACCTATTAAAACAACTAATGACAAGGTTTGTTGCTCCGGGCGATCGCCCCGGCATATAAGTTAGAATTAAAGGAAGTAATAACTCCGACTCTTAAGTAGGAGACATATATGCAAATTCAAAGCAACAACGTAATGGGAAAAGTTTTCGCCACTCTAACAATCATTAATCGAGCCGATCAAATCCTGGCAGAGGCGGGGGTGAGATCGTCAGACCAAATTCGCTCGATAACCCTCAAAAATGTATTGGTAGATACGGGAGCAACTACGTTGTGTCTGCCACAAGATGCGATCGCCCAACTGGGACTGAAACTCCTGAAAGAAGTAGACGTAGCAACCGCAATGGGTATTGGCAAAGCCCGAATTTTTCGAGATGCTACCATATCGATGTTCGATCGCGAAGGAACCTTCGAGTGCTTGGAATTACCGGGAGGTAAAGATGCGCTTTTGGGCGTGATACCTTTAGAAGCATTAGGGTTAGAAATAGACTTGCAAAAACAAATTTTGAAGCCTTTGCCCATCAGTCCAACTGAAACGTATTTGACGATTTTGTAGTATTTTTTTTTGAGGTAATTGTCTTTTACCAAAGCGATTGCCCCCTCTCCAAGACTCATCTTATCGATCCCGTGCGATCGCCTTTCTGAATTCAGCTTGATTGATGATTTGCAGGAAGATAGCCTGAATTCCTCAAATATTCAGAAATTTGACTCGTGTTAAAATT
>JAICRN010000648.1 GCA_025937335.1 Microcoleus sp. TY_ISSM_2_bin.22 | reverse complement strand
TCATCATACCTTCGACATCTCCTATGGTGTCTACCGCATAGCGCATCTCTATTTCTAGAGCCATGCTATTTTTTTGGTATTCATATTTCCTGGCAGCTTTTAATCCTGAATTGTCGCTAATTTCCAGCGGCGCGCTCTTGTTTAGTTTCCAATCGGCTAGAGGCACCGACTCGGGAAACTCAAACGGGGTAACAATATTATTGCCGGCAGATGGATAGAAAACTAATTTTCCGGCAACCAACAAAACCCCTCCAAAAGTAACAGCCAACAGGGAAAGCCTAACTGGTTTCCAAGAGGTAATAGCCATTAGCAATTCTGTTTTTCCTTATTTTGGGGTTCGTCTTTCAAAATTGCAAACCAGCAGAATAACCCAAAAATAAATACAGCAATCATCGAAAAGATTACCGAACCATTTCCTTCGTGCCAGTATTTAAATGCTTGGGATTGAGATAGCGATACCAGAACTGCCATGAGAGCAACTCGCGCAGCATTCACTACAAATGCAATAATTATTGCCACGAGTGGTACTACAATTTTCTGCCCTGTAGTTGTAGGAAACATCAGCAAGAAAACCAGCGCCATTCCTAACAATTGTAGCATCGCATTCACCCCCGAACAGCCGTGATACACTTCCACGCTGCCATTTTCCAGGATTAGCAAAACCCCTTTCCGCACAACTTCAAATCCTAGATAGTGGAGGAGGAAAGCTGAAAATTTTGCTGTTAATAGGGCGACATCAACGAATACTCCGATCAATCCGGGAGGAATAGCTGTATAAGCAAGAATTAGAAGTTCCTGCCAATATTGTTTCAGTCCTTTTGTTCCAGAAGCCAGCAATGCTAGACTGATTCCCGACAAAAAAGGCGTTGCTCTGATAAAAAAGTCGTATCCCGAGATCGACGAACTTTTGATCAATATTAAAGCAATTAACGATGTTCCAAAGAAGCTGGCGAAAACTCCGCTTTCAAAAGTTAAGGATTCGTGCCTTTCCCAAATGAGAAATGCTACGACTCCCCAAAACAGTAACATTGTACCGAACAAGTCAGTGTCGTTTGTTCGGGAAGTCAGAGTTAGGTGTAGGGCAATCAAACCGGAGGCGATGCCTAACAGCCAGTATTTAGGTTCTTGGACGTGCTTGAGCCAGTTTATTTCGGTCATTGCTGCTTTTTGTTTTTACTAAAAGCTTCTAAAATGCTTAATATTGTAACTCTATTAAAATTATCAGCTACAAACACTTGAATTTATGCGTTTGGGGTGATTTTTAACTAAATCTTCACAAAGATTGACAAGGGCGAATGTGTGTGATAATCACCTGCACCTAATTAAATCTGAAGTTAGGCGCTCATACCAAAGAAAACAGGTTTTTTAAGTGCGATCGATCGCACTTAACGAAAGATTTTGGTCTCTCAAACCCGGTTTCTGCTCCTGGAGTTTAAATCTAAAGCTTGAAGGCAAGACAGAAACCTTTCTGGACGCACTCTTGAGCTTAAAAACCAGTTTTTTACTGGTTCTGGTTTTTGGTAGCCCGTGCGTCCAGGAGTAGATTAATTAGAGTAGACTTTCCGGTAGTAAGTTTGATATTCCTCCGAAAGCAGGGGTTCCCACCACTCCCGATGGGCTAAGTACCATTCTACAGTCTGCCGCAAACCTTCTTCAACGGTTACTGAGGGAGTCCAACCTAACTCAGTTTTAATTTTGCTGGCATCAATAGCGTAACGCCGATCGTGCCCCGCTCTGTCTTTAACAAATGCGATCAATTGTTCGCAAGGACGGGCGGGTAAATCCTCAGCTAATTCGTCCATTAGCTGGCACAGCATTTTTACTAAATCGAGATTTTTTACCTCGTTGTTGCCGCCAACATTGTAGGTTTCCCCAGGTTGACCGCGGTGGATAACGACATCTAAAGCGCGGCAGTGGTCGAGCACGTAGAGCCAATCTCGCACGTTTTGACCGTCGCCGTAAACTGGCAGCGGTTTGCCCAATAACATATTGATGCACATTAACGGAATGAGCTTTTCAGGGAAGTGATAGGGGCCGTAATTGTTGGAACAGTTGGTGATAATTGTCGGGACGCCGTAGGTGTGGAAATAGGCGCGGGCGAGGTGGTCGCTGCCAGCTTTGGAGGCTGAGTAGGGACTGTTGGGCGAGTAGGCAGTTGTTTCTGTGAAGGCTGGGTCGTCGGGGCCGAGACTGCCGTACACTTCGTCGGTAGAAACGTGGAGGAAGCGCATTTGTGCTTTGAGAGATGCCTCATCAATTGCTTCAAAATGCTTGCGGAAGGCTTCTAAAAGTGTGAAGGTTCCGACAACGTTTGTTTGAACAAAGGCTGCAGGCCCGATAATTGACCTGTCAACGTGGGATTCTGCAGCAAAGTGGGCGACTGTGTTGATGTTTTCTTCTTTGAGCAAGGTATCGACTAGGGTACGATCGCAAATATCCCCTTGCACAAACCGAAAATTTTCTCCACCTTCCAAAGTTGCCAGGGTTTGTCTGTTTCCGGCGTAGGTTAAAGCGTCGAGTACGACTACTCGATCGCCCGGATAGCTGCTGCACCAGTGATGCACAAAATTCGAGCCGATAAATCCAGCCCCGCCCGTCACCAACAATCGGCGAGGGGCTCGCTCAATGCCTTGATTCCCGCTGTCTGTCATAAAAATAAGAGTTTTTCCAATAACTAAGCCTTTTCAAAAGTAGCCTTAAAAGTAGTTTGTCACCAAGTGTTTGCCAGCCTGTAACTAAATTTTCTACTGTCTCGCCTCAGATTTTCTAATTTGGGCGCGATCGCGCATATTGCTTCACAATACTTCAAACAATTCCGTTCAGTTAGTCAAAACGCTTACAGAGCAACCATTGCAGATTTTTAAGCTGGCAATTTTAAATTTGAATTGCGTCAGGCTATAGTTGACATTTGCGATCGATCCGCGATTTGGAGGGCGCGCAGAGTTGATACATTTGTAAAGAGCTGTTACCATTAATTTTTTAATTATCCTTTACAATCTCCAGAACACCATGAAGAAGTTTCAAGTGTTAGCTGGCATTGCTTCCGTCGTCGCGATCGCAAGCAGCATCGCCATAGGTGACGCCGCATCTGCTTTCCCCTGTTCCTACAGCAAATCTGGGGCGGCTAAGTCTGGTTCTGGGACAACAATCCTGGGTTCCGGCGGTTCGGAGCGAATGAATCCGTGGAAATCCTACAAAACAGCAGCTCTCGGTTTCCTGGGTTTGGCCGGGATTAACCTCATAGGGGCGAATCCGGTAGCCCAAGGCATTCATAATATCGCCCACCATGACAGCCTTTACCATGGTCAGGAAAAACTT
>JAICRN010000349.1 GCA_025937335.1 Microcoleus sp. TY_ISSM_2_bin.22 | reverse complement strand
CCGGCGACTCCGGCGACTCCGGCGACTACTCCGGCTGCTGCTAAGGCCGCACCGCCCAATTTATTAGATTTGGCATCAGCGGGTGCAGCTTGCTCGATACCTGCTGCGGGTGCAGCTTGCTCGATACCTGCTGCGGGTGCAGCTTGCTCGATACCTGCTGCGGGTACAGCAGTTGCGGTTTGAGCTGCTGCGGGTGCAGCAGTTGCGGTTTGAGCTGCTGCGGGTGCAGCAGTTGGAGTTTGAGCTGCTGCGGGTGCAGCAGTTGCAGTTTGAGCGGCTGCGGGGGCTGCTGTGGCTGCTGCTGGCGGTGCTGCGGTTGTGGGAGATTTGCCTGCCGTCTGTGGCTCGATATTTGAGGGCATACCCAGCGCCAGGTCGGGGTCAAAATTTAGCCCCAACACTTCGATCAGGCTGTCTGCATCCGGCTTGAGTTTTGAGAAGGGCAGCATTAATTGCTGGAGTTCCGGCTCCAGGGCAGCCGCAATTCCCAGGATGAGGTAAGAAACAGGCCTTTTCCCGCCGTCGGGTGTGGCGACCGTGTTGTCAGCCGTCATGTGCAGGAGCAGCCAAGCCCGATTTACCTGGTAGTAGTCCAACCACTTCTGTTTGAGAGCAACTGAAAAAGTATCAAAAAAAGCCATAACCTCTTTATCCTCATCCTGATCGCTAGACCTATTAAACCATCATCAGGTCTAGCTCATCTTCCTCCTTCTTGACCACAGGTTGAACTGGATTTAGATAAAAATCTGAAAGCAACGAGAATAATTCGCGATCCGGCAAGTCGTTGGGCACTACTCCTTCGGGTCTTGCCAAAATCTGGTCGGCGATGTTGAGGTAGTAATCGCAGACGTAGTTTAGCGAAGAATCGGTCTCGGCCATTTCAAACAAAGTTTTGCCTTTGACACGAGAAACGCGGATGTCTTCAATCAGGGGCAGCACTTCCAGCACTGGCATGGGTACGGAGTCTACGTACTTGTCGATCAAGTCGTGCTTTGAGGTGCGGTTGCCAATTAAACCAGCGAGCCGCAACGGGTGAGTGCGGGCTTTTTCGCGGACTGAGGCGGCGATGCGGTTGGCTGCAAATAAAGCGTCGAAGCCGTTGTCGGTAACAATCATGCAGTAGTCGGCGTAGTTCAATGGGGCTGCAAAACCGCCGCACACTACGTCGCCGAGCACGTCGAACAGGATAACGTCGTATTCCTCGAAGGCATTGAGTTCTTTGAGCAGTTTGACGGTTTCGCCTACTACGTAGCCGCCGCAGCCAGCTCCTGCGGGAGGACCTCCTGCTTCTACGCAGTCAACGCCACCGTAGCCTTTGTAGATGACATCTTCGGGCCAAACGTCTTCGTAGTGATAGTCCTTTTGCTGAAGAGTGTCAATAATTGTGGGGATCAAGAAGCCAGTGAGGGTAAATGTGCTGTCGTGCTTTGGATCGCAACCGATTTGCAAAACTTTCTTGCCGCGCTTGGCTAGGGCAACGGAGATGTTGCAGCTTGTTGTCGATTTGCCAATTCCACCTTTTCCGTAAACTGCGAGTTTCACTCTTTGTTCTCCTATAGGTTTCTATCAAAACGATCGGGGCTGGAGTTTCACGCTTTTTTTCGATCGCCCAACTGCACCCAACTGCAATAGCCCAATTGCAGTCCCCGACTGCAATGCCATTCTTGTGAATTTGGGAGTCGGCGCAACTTAGCTTGTTGAAAGCATTATTAGCTAACTTGCGAGGAAAAGAAAGGGGGCGACCAAATGAAAATGCTAGTAAATTTGTTTATTTTGCATCTTTGGGGATATTAGCTTTTTTTTTGACTTACCAATCTATTTTTAGAATGTTTTTAGATTTTAAAGTGCTTTTAGAATACTTTCTTTATATAAAGAGGTACAAAAATAAAACAAAAACTAACTTCTCAAACAATCTCGGCTTTTGGCTTTGGGGCTAGGATGCAGGCAGTTCATGGCTTGTGCGGGTAACTTGAAGCGGCACAAATGGCCTGGTGGATGAGGCAAACTCCAAGTGAGTTGGGCTGATTTGGGTCTGGGGAGGCCAAAGTTATAGGATTTGAGATTTGAGATTTGAGATTTAAGATTGGGAAAGATTGATTTTGCTGGGGTTTCTGGTGTTTTGTAAAAAATTGTGAATTTTTAGGAATTGGTGGCGAGTGGGAGATTGGGGGAGGGGGAGAGGAGGAGGGGGGGAGAGTGGGAGAGTTGGAGATTGGGAGAATATTATTTTTTCCCAATGACTACTGATACCAGTTAAAAAAAAGAATGCAACTGTAGGCCGGCGATCCAAACCACGAGCTTAATGAGTCATTTCCAATTCTTCAATTTTTCTATCGAAAACCGAAAATCTAAAATCGTATGGCTGCTGACTGATGACAACTGACTATCGGAATCTCGATCGCAAACTCAGTGCCCCGTCCAGCTTCCGAAACGCATTCGAGCCGCCCCCCGTGCTGTTCCACAACTAAGTGGTAAGAAATAGAGAGTCCCAACCCCGTACCCTTGCCGACTGGTTTGGTAGTAAAAAACGGATCGAATAATTGGCGGCGAATTTCCTCCGGTATGCCCCGCCCGTTGTCGGAAATCCGGATCGCCACAAAATCACCGCCAACAACTTCAGTGCGAATTGTAATAGTGGGAAGAGTCAATGGAGAAGTAGGATTTAACGGCGGTGAATTTTTGGCATTTCTCCTAGCCCATTGCCCGTTCTGGATTTCTTCATCCAAAGCATCAATAGCATTGCCAAGAATATTCATAAACACCTGATTGATCTGACCCCCACAGCACTGGATGTGAGGCAAATTGCCGTATTCTTTAATAATGTTAATAGATGGATGTCCGCCGTGAGCTTTGAGCCGGTGCTGCAAAATCAACAAAGTGCTTTCAAGTCCCTCGTGAATGTCAACGAGCTTGATGTTAGATTGATCCGATCGCGAAAAATTGCGCATCGACAAAACAATTTGGCGTATGCGCTCGGTTCCTACTTGCATAGAAGATAATATCTTACATAAATCTTCCACCAAAAAATCGATTTCCATCTCTGTTGCTGCTTCCCGAATTTCCGAGACTGGTTCGGGATAGTGATGCTGGTAAAGTTTCACGAGTTGGAGTAATTCTTTGATGTAGTGGCTGGCGTGGGAAAGGTTGCCGTAGATAAAATTAACAGGATTGTTAATTTCGTGAGCGATACCGGCAATCATTTGTCCCAAAGAAGACATTTTTTCAGTTTGCACAAGTTGAGTTTGAGTTTGCTGCAACTTTCGCACAGTTTCCTCTAATTGCTGCGCTTGATTTTTCAAGCAAGTTTGCTTTCGCCGCAGCACTTCTTCGACTCGCTGGCGCTTGATAATATCCCGTCTCAACAATTCATTTGATTCTAAAAGTTGAGCGGTGCGTTCTTCAACTTGTTTTTTTAAGTCGTCATGAGCTTGGCGCAGGGCTTCTTGGGCCCGCTGCCGCTCTAAAATTTCTTGCTGCAAAAGTTCGTTGGCTTTCTGCAATTGGGAGGCTCGATCGTCAACTGCTTGCTGCAAAAGCTCGATCGTCCCGTACATTTCTGATTGGTTAAAAACTTGCGGCAAACTTGTCACAGAGACAACGCCCAAAAGTTCTCCGTGACTGCCAACTACTACCAAACGGCGGACACAGTGCCGCTGCATCGACTGATGGGCACTCCAGAGGGAATCGGCGGGAGATATGCAAAATAAAGGGGCACTCATGACCGTTGCCGCCGGGATTTCCGAAAGGTTTAATTCGAGGGCGTGAAACTGCACAATATCCCGCTCGGTGACAATGCCGATCGGCAGAAGGTAATTTTCTATTGGTGCCATCGCCCGCTGTGGATGCTGAGTTTGCTCTTCGACAATGACGACGCAACTAACTCGATACTTGACCATGAGTTCGGCTAAATCGAGGGCTGAGGCAGTTTTTGGGGCCGAAATGACATCTTTAGTCATGACATCTGCTGCACAGCGCAAATTGGTTAGCAAGTTAACCGGTTGCAGGGCTTCGTGAATGGCTTCGCGGGTGATGATGCCGAGAAGCCGCGAGTCTTCGTCCACTACGGGCAAATGCCGAATCTGATGCTGGCGCAACGTGAATATAGCTGTGAAAATATCTTGAGACTCGGATTGTTTGAGGGTAATGGGCGATCGAGTCATTACGTCAGCAATTGTCAGTCCTACCGCACAAGCTGCTACGGTAGTTAGCTTGACGATATCTCGTTCTGTAAAAATGCCGATGGGCCGATTATCTTCCACGACTAACACGCAACTGCGCTTGGCCGGACTCGGAAGAGCGTGTGGTTTTTCGCCATAAAGCTGACAGGAGACACGCATCGGGTTCATCAAAGCCAACACTTGGGCGATCGGGGTTTCTGGAGCCACGGTGAGGGGGTGGCGGTCGATCGCCCGATCTAAAGGTGACGAGTATAGCGGCGGACTGTTGGGCATCCTGGCGGGTTCTGATGTTTTAATTGCTGGCGGCTGCGGGGCTGAATCTAGGAACTGCTGTAATTTTTCTTCTTGTAGCATGGTTGATTATTAATTTTACTTAATGAATTGTTACAATTTAGCAGAATGGGGTTGGCAGACTTAGCATTAATTAAGCGGATTACAGATGCTCGATCGCCTGAAATTTGATTGTTAGAAAACCCCTGATGGAATTTTTATTTTTTAAATCCTATGTCGTGGACGCCATTAAGTCATCGAATTTATCATTTGCCGCTCATCCTTGCGGGCCCGATTTTGCGCCGGACTGAAAGTCGGGCCGTGACAGTTTGGCTGGCTCTGAAAGCACCCCGCCAAGTCGAACTCAAGGTTTATTCGACAGAGGGCGGAACCGGCGAAATTGTCGGGGTGCCGTTACTCCAAGGTGCGAACTCTACCGTGCAGCTCGGCAAATACCTGCACGTAGTGGCGGTGACTGCTAAACAGATCGACAGCAATGTCTTGACATCCGGGCAAATTTATGCTTATGACATTGAGTTTACTGGGAGTCTGGAATCGCCGTCGGTTGCAGTCCCAGAAAATGAGAAAGAAAATCTCATTTCTTGCCTGTGGCCGGCATCCCCTGATTCGTCGGCTTTGGGCCCGGAGACGATCAGTTATTTCGCTCACCAGTTGCCGACTTTTGCGCTGCCGCCGAAGGATTTAAACTATTTGCGTATCGTTCACGGTTCTTGTCGCAAGCCCCACGGAGACGGCAGAGATGCCCTGCCAATTTTGGATAATTCGATCGAACAATTTGCAGGAACGGCAAATAGCAGACCCCACCAACTGTTTTTAACGGGCGACCAAATTTACGGCGACGACGTTGCCGATGCGATGCTGTGGGCCCTGACTGATGCTGGCGATACCCTGTTGGGCTGGGAAGAGAGTTTACCCCTGATGGATGATGCCCAAATTAAAAAGAATTTGTGTATCAGTATACCTAAAAATGCAGAAAACGAAAATGCAGTTGGTCAAGAGAGGGAAATTTCTAGAGAGTCACCTATTCAGAAACCCTCTGATGCTAAGTATGATTCCAAAAAACCAATAGAGTTACAGCCGGGGACTCGCAGCGATATTGCCAGAGATTTTGGCGGATTTACGGCGATGTTGGTGAATAAACCCAAAAATGCTAAAAGTCACTTGTTTAGCTTGGGCGAATATTATGCGATGTATTTGTTAGTTTGGTCGCCGGTACTTTGGTGCGAGCGTTTTCCGAAGGGTAAGGATATTTGTCCAAATTCTAAGCAGGCAAAAGTCTGGGATAGAGAAGTTGTTGAACTTGACGGTTTTGCTCGCAATTTGTGGAGGGTGAGGAGGGCGCTAGCGAATATTCCTACTTATATGATTTGCGATGACCATGATGTTAGCGACGATTTGTATTTGAATCGAGAGTGGTGTTACCGGGTGCTGGGGAAGCCGCTGGGCCGGCGGGTGGTGCAGAATGCTTTGGTGGCTTACGCTGTGTTTCAGGCTTGGGGGAATACGCCCGCACAGTTCGATCGCGAAAAACCGGGAGATAAATTATTAAAGGCGACTGAAAAATGGTCGGCTTCGGCGGGGACTGATGTTTCTGTTTGGGAGGAGGCGGCTTCGTATTTGGGAATTCCTAGGCTAGATCCGAAAACTAATTTGCCTAAGTTGAAATTAGATGAAGATGTTTTTATTTTGGATCGGGAT
>JAICRN010000172.1 GCA_025937335.1 Microcoleus sp. TY_ISSM_2_bin.22 | reverse complement strand
TAGATTTTAGATTGAGGAATGGCTTACTCTATATGGGTTTGGATCTTGCTTACAGTTGCATTATTTCTTTTAACAGGTCTCATTTTTCACTAATAAATAAGCTCTAATATTGCATCGAGACACGGCGCCGCACCCAAAGCGTGTCAATAATTCGGCTAAAACCCTCTGTATGTCTCATTTTTACCCCAGCCTCGATCGCCCTCGCATTCCGCGGCTGTTTCATTCTCAGGAAAACGAAGGTTTTGTGGGGGTAGTGCCTTTCTTTGCCTACCGCCACCGACGACCCAATGGGCGTTTCACGCCTCGGGGCAACCACGGGGGCATTGCCGCGGAACGAGAGTGAAACAGCCCTGCCTTGCATCCGCCTTAAAAAGGTTGACTTTGAAAGTGCTTCCAGTTTCCCCCTTAAGAAGCTAGGGGGGATCGAGACTCTCGTCAGAGTCATATTTATCATGGATTTTAGCCGATCGCTGACACGAAAAAATGCTCTCGGTAAGTCCCTGCTATATAGTGGGCAACTGAGAGCTGCTATATTTTACAGCACAAATTTTAAATGCTGTTGCAAATTAAATAAATATTGCCTGCTATCAAATAATATCAGTTTTAGGACTGACGCACGGGTGGTCAGAAACCGGGTTTTTATGGCAAAAATACTGCATTCCGACCTTTAAAACTGGTAAAAACCCGGTTTCTTTGCAATTTATGCGTCCAGCACTAAGTTTAAAAAAGTCTTGCTACAATCCTCAACCTGATACCAATTCAGTCCTAAACTGCACAACTTTACCGGCAGACAAATCCTCATATTCCCGCGTTTCTAAATGTTTTGTCGCAGGTTTTTGACAGGTAGCAATACCGGAATTCAACTCTTCCAAAACTTGAAATCCTGTCATGTCGGGCATCATAAATATCGATAAAAATTGCTTGCCGTTGCTCTTAGATAGTCGAGAGCAAACCTTAGCGCCGTTGGTCGCTTCGATCGCAGTACAATGAATTTCTGCCAGCAAGTCTTTCAGCAAATACCGAAAAACTATCTTCATCCTCCCCACTCAAAACTTTTGCTGCTGAATCCGGCGCTGGCGAGCGAGAATTTGCGATCGCCAGCGGTATTTCATCTCCCTTATCGGCCGACATTTCCAAAGGGTCTTCTATATCTCCAGGATACAGTATCGGCAGTTTGACAAAAAAAGTCGAGCCGACTCCGGGCGAACTTTTGATTTCAATACTTCCCCCCAAAAATTCCGCCAGTTTTTTGCACAGAGACAATCCCAAACCAGTGCCTTTGACGCGCTTCTGTAAAGAATTTTCGAGTTGGACAAATTCTTCAAAAATCCGCGTTTGGTCGGCAGGGGAAATGCCAACGCCCGTATCTGCCACGGAAAAAGTAACTGTTCCCTCGTCTCCTATTTCTGCGGCAACTCGAACTTCGCCTGCTTCGGTAAATTTGAGCGCATTAGAAATCAGATTGCGTAAAATCTGAGAAACTTTTCCCTCGTCGGTGGTGAGGGTTGGAAGTTCTAGAGGCGCTGCAAAAATCAGAGCAACAGCAGAGTTTTGGGGCAGCAGGGGGCGCATCATTCCCCGCAGCGCGCTGAACAAATCTTCGACTTCAAAATCAGCCAAGCGAACAGTTAGTTTTCCGGCTTCCACTTTCGCTAAATCTAACGAGTCGTTGACAAGTTCTGCGAGAGACTCGGCGGATTTGTAAATGTAATTTACTTGCTTGTCCTGTTCGGCTGAAAGTTCTCCGTCGAGGCGATTTAACAATATTTCGGAAAGGCTCATAATTGCCGTTAGCGGAGTGCGAAACTCGTGGCTCATATTGGAGAGAAAGCTGGTTTTGAGTTCGCTGGCGCGCCGGAGAGATTCGGCTTTGTCGTTCAATTCAGCGTAAAGTGCCAGGACTCCGCGATTGGTATCTTCTAGTTGTTGATTTAACTGTACGAGTTCTTCTTGACGCTGGCGGAGTTCGTCTAAAGTGCGCAGTAATTCTTGATTTTGCTGCTGAATTTCGGCGTAGGGATCTTCGGGAATTTGGCGCGCTAGTTTGTCAACTAATTGATTTAGTTCGATCGCACTCAGCGCAGGCATCTGTTTGGAAAACTGCTTCACTAATTGTACAGCCGTTCCGCGATCGGGCCCCGAGTCGATTTGCACTTCGTCCATCAACCGTTTCGCTGCTGCTAAACCGAGTCCCGCGCCGGTTTGCGATCGAAAATTGGGGCCCAACACAGTCGCTAAATCAGCAATTCCCGGCCCGGTGTCAGAAATCCGAGTCCGAAAAATTTGGGGCGATTCCCCTTCCACAATGAATTCTACTTTGCCGCCGCCTGCATATTTGAAAGCATTGCGGGCAATTTCGGAAACTGCTGTGGCGATGCGCGTTTGTACTTGGGAATCGAATCCCAGCCCTTTAGCAATTTGGCGAGCTCTTTGGCGTACTTGTACGATGTCTTGTTCAAAGCGGACTTCCGTCGTCAGGATTGGGTAACTCACGCTGCTTCTCTTACCTTGGCTACTATAACTGTCATGTCATCGCGAGTGCGTTTGAAGTCCCGGTAGAGCACGGCTGCGATTAAAGCAGGATGTCGGGAGGCTAAACCCGGATAGCGGTTTAAATTCCACTGCGCCGCCAAACCGTCGGAGTGCATGATGAGTAGGGACTGCTGCGACCAAGGATAGACAAATTCTGCTACTTTTCGCATCATATGTCCAACTGTGCCGTTGTAGGAAACCATGCTGCGGCTTTGGTTATCTGTTACGACTACACCGCTGATGTTGCCAATTCCGGCAAAACAAATTGTTTGTTGGGTAGGATCTATTTGGGCGATCGCCGCAGCAGCTCCTCTGGTATGTTTTAAAGCAGCGTGCGCCTTCTCTAAAATTGCTTTCGGCCCGAGTTTGGCGTTTTCTTGAAATACCCGCACTGCTTCGCGAGACGCTTCCTCCGCCAAATCCCCGTAACCTAGCCCGTCAGCAACTAAAATCAGGTTTTTGTCAAGGTGATTTTCCGCCGCCCAGGAATCGCCGCAAATTTGCTCTCCTGTTTTTGGCAAGTGGATGACCCCAAATTCCAAGTAATTGCTGTTTTGGGAGGCTTCCCGGCTATTTTGGGTCGGTTCCAGCCGCGCTAATAAGGCTGTCCCCAGTTTCGGTACAGAATGAATATCAAAAAAAGTAGAGAGGCGTTTAATTGCCCCCAGTCCAGTTCCAGGGGTTCCCGCTGTAGAAAAACCGTCCTGCAGACACAGCCCGACATTTGCCATTCCCTGGCCCCGGTCTAGCGCTACTATTTCAATGCTATATCCTGCTGCTGTTTTGAATGTTCGCAGCAAAAGTTCTCCTTCGCGGGCGTGCTTGACCGCGTTTTTTGCTGCTTCGGTGGTAACAATTGCCACTTTACCGCGATCGGTCTCGTTAAATCCGACTTCGGCCGCGAGGGCGACTGCGATTCGCCGCGCTTCTCCGACTTGACTTTCTTCTGTTACGGGCAGGGCTACGGCATCTATCATTTTTTATTAGCTCTCACAATCAAATCCTCCAGACGCCAACCCTTTCCGGGTACAGTGCGGGATTCCAAGAATCACTTCTTGGCTTTGCTGGTTTCTCTTGATACCAATTAAAAAAATAATACAACTATACGCAAGCTCCAAACCCCGATCGTCATCAGTCAATCGATTTTAGATTTTAGATTTTAGATTTTAGATTAAAGAATTGAAGCATTGAACCCACGGATAAATTCGGGGGCTCCTTTATCGGATACAGGTTTTTTATTTCTGGACGGATGAATCCGGGGGCTTGTATCCTGGATGCTTGATTGTCATTCCCAATGGTTTAATCTAAAATCTCAACTCTCAAATCGTCTTGTTAAATATTACTTCTTCAGCGCCAGCGGACGATCGAAATTTTAGTCCCCTTACCCACTTTGGAAACAATCTCAAATTCGTGCATCAACCGCTTAGAACCGCTGAGTCCCAAACCCAAACCGTGATTAGAAGTATAACCGTCAGTCATTGCCAATTCGATGTCTGGAATTCCCGGGCCCTTGTCTTCAAATATCAGCCGCAGCCCTTTGCGGGTGCCTAATTGGAGCGTTTCGATAGTTACAGTTCCCCCTTTGCCGTAGTCCACAGTATTGCGGGCGAGTTCGCTGGCTGCGGTAACGATTTTAGTTTGGTCTACTAAATCGAATCCCATTGCTACAGCCCAAGTTCGCACTTGCTGTCGGACGTGGACTATATCGGATGACGATCGGATTTCTAGTGTCTCACGTTTTGACATGGCGGCTACTGTACCAAAATAGAACTTCTCCACAAAACATAGGACTTACGCTTATCAACTTAGTTTCTGCTTAGAAAGCTTAAGTTTGTCAACAATGTATCTACAAACCAATCAGGTTTCTTTACTGCCTGTGCCTCAGTCATGGGACAATTTATCGACTGCTTGCGCTTTCTCGTCAGGAGACAAACCCAAGGATTTTCGCAACAAAATCATGCCTTTTTCAACGCTTAAAGCTGTGCGAACTCCTGTCAGGGAAAGCCCCAACTCAACGAGGGTAATCGCAACCGCTGGCTGCATCCCGACCACAACTGTCTCCGCATCTAAAATTCGCGACATACTAGCGATATTGTTGATGATGCGACCGATAAAAGAATCTACTATTTCTAGGGAAGAGATTTCTATTAAAACACCTTTTACTCCTGTTTTGACGATGCGGTTTGTCAGGTCGTCTTGCAAAGTCATTGCTAAGCGGTCGTGCATATCTACTTGAATTGTTACTAGCAGAAATTCTCCCATTTGAAGTATCGGTATCCGTTCCACAAATTCACCTCTATTTTAATTTTCTACTTATTTTTTTAGGCAAAGAGGCAATATTTTTTATCTTTCCTCTTGAATATTTCTTATAGTTAAACCTTGGCGCTGCAAAGCGACTTTAAAAGCATCTGCTAAAGTCGCTTTTGTCAGAATATCCTGCAAGTCAACTCCCAAATGAACTATGGTTTGAGCTATTTGCGGGCGAATGCCGCTGATGATGCACTCAGTACCCATTAAACGGGCGGCGGCAACAGTTTTTAATAAATGTTGAGCAACTAAAGTGTCAACAGTCGGCACACCTGTAATGTCTAAAATCGCAAATTCTGAGCCGGTTTCCATGATTTCCTGCAACAGAGTTTCCATGACTATTTGAGTGCGGGCGCTGTCGAGAGTCCCGATCATTGGCAAGGCAAGAATTCCTTGCCAAAGCTTGACTACGGGAGTTGACAATTCGAGCATTTCTTGCTGCTGGCGTTCGATGACTTCTTCGCGAGCTTTGAGAAAGATTTCTGTCACCCAAAGGCCTAGCTGGTCTAATAAACTGGTGGAAAGCCAAAGTTGTTCCACAAGTGCGTCGCGGTTTTGTGTGAGTTCGCGACAAAGCCGATCGAACAATGGCTTTTTGAAGCATAAAATGAAACTAGCTATCTCTGAGGGAGTAAAGCCTCTCTGAACGCGCGATCGCGAAACTTCTGCTAGCAGCACCCGCATATTTTCCCATTCGGGTGTCTGGATGTCGCTAAAGTTACCGTGCCCGACTGCAATGTGGAGCAATTGCAGGAACTCTTGACACTCGGATCGCAATTCTTTGGCTCTCATCAAGTCGTCCCGCCGCAGCCCGGTATTTTGCAGTTCTTTGAGCCAATCTGCTAGTAGCTCTGCTTTGTGTCTTTCTAGGATTTCCGCGATCGTGTTATTGCTTGTGAGTTCCATTGAAATTATCTCCTGCGTAACAATTGGGATGAAGTTGTACGAGCGATCGCACTAAGAGTATTTTTTGATGGGGCAACTTCTGAGTTTAGCTCACTGTTTGCTGTTTCCGATCGGGGGTTAAACGCCTAACTGCAAAATGCGTTTGACGATCGCGCTGGTAGAACTCGGAACTTCTATTTCGATCAAGGAAATTTTGCCACCTCCGGCGATAACAGCCGGTGCTTCCGGCAGAGTTTCGAGTTGATAGTCGCCTCCTTTAACGTATATATCTGGCTTCAGGATATTTATCAGTTTAGTTGCTGTAATCTCGGAAAAAATTACTACGGCGTCTACTGGTTTGAGGGCTGCTAACACTTCGGCTCGCTGATTTTCCGGTACGATCGGGCGGGGCGGCAATCCCGGCTGCTGCGGTTTGATAGCTTGCACGCTGGCGTCGCTATTGAGGCCCACCAGCAGCGATCGCCCCAACTTTTTTGCTGCCTGCAAATAGCGGACGTGGCCGCAGTGCAGGATATCGAAGCAGCCGTTAGTAAACACGATCGGACGCCAGTTGTCCGGATCGGACGCGATCGATCTTTCAAGTTCTCTCAACGTGTAAACACCAGAAACCATTGCTCTCACCACCAGCAAATTTGAACAGCGATGAATTATCCTACCAAAAAATGTGATAAAAGAACATCTTTGCCATTGAACAATCAATCACTCAAGCTGCCAATAATTAGTCCTTGGCAATTAGTAACTGGTAATTAGTAATTGCTCACTCTTAAGCAAGAAGGAATAAGCAAGAATGCTATAGCGGCGAAGCTGAGCGGGTCAACAGAAGGAAAAAGTAAAAAACAGCTACTGGTATATCTGTGACTTCCGGTGGTGCTGTTGGTAATTGGAGGTTAAAAAGCTTGGGAAACAATTATTTATTCCAGCCTTCTCTTATATCAATTACTATAAGACAGGGGATGCGAGTTCCACAGCCTCGGGCAGGCGATCGGGTGGTGGGAGCCCTAGGGGGTAAAACCCAACAAAGCCCGATCTTCATGTGTCTATTATCTCTGACACCGCCGCGAGCGAAAGCTAGTTAAAAGCACCGAACCCAAGCGCGCACAACTCATCTATGCCCTGCACTCGTCAGACTCTAGAAAAAGCCAGCAGTGGCTTGCTGCCGTTTCTGTGCGCTATCTTGACCAAGCTTTACAGCCACCCCAGAAGCGCGCCGCCTGCTGTGCCAAACTCTCCATACCTGTGCAGAAACTCGACCCTTTGGGGTCGCAACCGCACCCCAGAAAACCCAGGGGAAAGTCGAGGTGAGTACCCGAACGAGCTATTTTGGTGGAAAATAACTTAACTCGTTCAACAAAATCCAGTCAACTACCCCTTTGAATCTAACGGTGTAGAATTATCTAACACGAATTATGAAAGCAACTAATAGCCGTCAATTTTCTTCAGTAGCTGCTCGAACTCTAAAAGTAGTCGGGATTATCTTGATTCTGTCTGCTTTGCTTGACTGCATTGTTCTGTCGCTGCCGGGAGAAACCTCCGACATTCTCAATCGAGGCTGGCAGCTTGCGGCAGCAACTCAGATAGTTGACCGAGGCATTATTCCTTTGATGGGTATAGCCATGCTAATGACGGGCTTTTGGGTGGACAGCAGCAGTGGAGTCTCTCTTGAGAGGCGCAATGTTTGGCTGGACTTGCGATTCTGGGCGCTGTTGATTTCCAGCTTGTTAGGGCTAATTTACCTGTTGCTGGTTCCCGTTCACCTCAACAATACTCGTTTGGAACTCAAGGATGCTCTCACTCAAG
Source organism: Microcoleus sp. TY_ISSM_2_bin.22 (assembly GCA_025937335.1). GTDB lineage: Bacteria > Cyanobacteriota > Cyanobacteriia > Cyanobacteriales > Microcoleaceae > Microcoleus. The sequence goes on along the minus strand of JAICRN010000172.1, from coordinate 1,638 downwards.
TGGATAAAGAAGCGGGACAAGCGGAAGGTCAACTAGAGGCGCAAATTAAAAGCGATCAGTTTAAAGCTCAGGTAGAACAGCTCAAAAGCCAGCGCCGTACTCAGATAGCCGACCTGCTGCAAGACGAGGGGAAACTGCAACAAGCACTCAAGAGTCCAGATGTTCCCAAGGAATTGAAAGCTGTGCTTGAGGAGTCGAAAAAGGACCCGAAAGCACTCGACAAATTCCTCGAACAGCAAGCCCAAGAACTGCCAAATCAAGCTCGCAACGAGATTCGCACCCGCAAGCAACAAAAAGAGAAAGAGTTAAGAACTCGATCGAGAAATTCGAGTTTGCAGACGGGAATCAGCAGTTTGCTGTTAGCCATTGGCTACATTACTGTTGGTTGGACTGGATTGAGAACTATGGGAATTCTGCGGTTCGGCCGCCGCAAAATGTGATCGGCGCTGGCAGGGATCGCGAAAGTCGAGACATCCCTGAGAAAAAAATACTTGATTTGCTTGATAGTTTGCCCTTACTGAAAGCTGGGAATGTTCTCAATTTATATTCTGACTTACAACGAAGAGATTGATATCGCCGCTTGCATTGAATCGGCACTGCTTTGTGACGATATTATTGTAGTTGATTCTTTCAGCAGCGATCGCACCCTTGAGATTGTTCAGAACTATCCCGTGCTCCGGGTGCAGCACCCTTTTGAAACTCACGGACGCCAGCGGACTTGGATGCTGCAAGAAGTCCCGTGCAAGTACGAATGGGTTTACATCCTCGAAGCTGACGAGCGGATGACGCCTGCACTTTTTGCTGAATGCTTAAAGGCGATCGAAAGTCAAGAATATATCGGCTATTACGTAGCGGAAAAAGTAATATTTATGGAGCGCTGGATTCGCCGCAGCACTCAATATCCCCGCTATCAAATGCGCCTGTTTCGCAAAGACCAAGTGTGGTTTACTGACTACGGTCACACTGAACGGGAAGTCTGCAACGGGCCTACTCACTTTTTGAAGGAAACCTACCCTCACTATACTTGCAGCAAAGGTCTTTCCCGCTGGATTGAAAAGCACAACCGCTACTCGACTGACGAGGCGGCTGAAACTCTCCGCCAATTAGAAGCAGGTCAAGTAAATTGGTGGGATTTATTGTTTGGCGCGTCGGAGGTCGAAAGGCGGCGCGCTTTGAAAGATTTTTCTTTGCGCTTGCCTTTGCGGCCTGTCGTGCGCTTTTTCTATATGTATATTTTACTCGGCGGGTTTCTTGACGGTCAAGCGGGATTGGCTTGGTGCACGCTACAAGCTTTTTATGAATATCTAATTTTGCTGAAAGTTTGGGAAATGAAGCATATGCCGCTGCCCAATTTAGACGGAGTGGAGGAACCGTCTATTTCGGAAGTAGTAACAGTTGAGCCGTCTAAAGTTTCTTATAATCTTGGCGCTTCCGATACTCGAAATTAAAAATCTGTAAGCGGTAATCGATAATCGGTAATTAAGCCCTGGCGCATCTAAATTTTACAGTCAAGTGTGATGAAATTATTGTGGGGTGTCCCGACCGAAAAATATAGCGCAAGATGCCGGACAGCTTAATAAGCTGTCGCGCATTTAAATTGTATGTTGAGGGCGGGCGGGACGCCCACCCCACAATAAT